>JBCCFD010000038.1:0-29008 GCA_039029915.1 Chloroflexota bacterium | reverse complement strand
TTGCTCAGCTTCAATGGCTAACTTGTCCAGTTTAACGTTTCCGAGCGTGCCAACAGGAGCCCCTCCGCGCGCCACGGCAAGCTGGTTGCCCAACAGTTTGTCTGGGCCTTGAATAATTGTGATAGTCGCCCCCGCAATATCGTTTTCAATAAGGTGTTGCATATGGTGATAAACGGCCGTGTTTAATTCTTGAACAAACACCTCAATAATACCGCCACAGGCTAGGCCAACATCCCACGCTGTCTCATCTGCCACACCAAAGTGCAGCAATTTTGCTTTGCTGATCTCAAGCGCATGAGAGCCTTCCTCGAATACTGCTCCTTCAACACAGCCGCCGCTAACTGAACCACTGATTCCCCCATCAGGGGTAAGCGCCATTTTGGCACCCACCTTTCGCGGCGCTGAACCCCACGTTTGCACGACGGTCGCCAGCGCAATATTTTTGTCTTCATTTAGCCAGTTATTAATATCTTGAATGACTTCTTGCATGGTATTCCCCTTTAGCTGCTCATCGATACGCCTCAACCCCAATTCGTGGACACATTTCAAACAGAGGACAGGTTGTGCAAAACGGCCGTTTTCCAACGCAGAGATGTTTGCCAAATCCAACCAGTAATCGATTTATATCAATCCAATATTGTTGTGGCAACCGTTCCATGAGCGCCGTCATTGTCTTCTCAGGTGAGGTTGTTGCCACCAAGCCCCAGCGATTTGTAATGCGGTGCACATGAACATCAACGCTAATAAACGGCATTTGGCAAGCGATGCCTAAGGCTAAATTGGCACATTTGGGGCCAACGCCCTTGAAAGAGAGCAATAGCTCTCGATCACAGGGCAGCTCACCTCGGTGATTGGCAACCACATCCGTGGCGATGGCGTGAATTGTCTTGGCTTTGTTTTGGTAAAGACCAACAGTGGAGATAAGTTTAGTTAACTGGGAGATGGGGAGATTAGCGATTTGGTTTGCCGTGTGTGCTACCGCAAATAATCGTTTTGCAGTTGGCAGCATCGCTTCGTCACGCGTGCGAATCGATAGAATGCAGCCAATGAGTTGCTCAAAAGGGGCGTCAAATCCTTCCTCAGCCAGTTCAAACATGGCGGCTTTGGGAAACGGCCGTATTGCTTCTTCAATTTGCTCAAAAACGTATGCAAAATCCATATCAACCTGCCAACAGCGTGAAAACTTTTGTTTACACAATTGCTAGACAAACAGTCCTATTATGCGCGAAATAGGAAGAACGCCCCAATCCAAAAGTTGCCTTCTTCACTAAAATGATTTGAGGTCAGCTGAATCGAAAACCATTCACAAAACGTCGTTGTCCAATTTTTATATAGCTTGAGGAAGGATTCTTGTAGAAAAGAAACGACAAGTTTTCACATAAAGGGAATCTAATCATGTTTGATCGAACTGTTAATTTTGAGCACATGTTAATGTTTTTTGTCTGTTTTGGCAGTTTAGGCTCGCTTATCTACCTTTCTTTGAATGCAACTGCTTTGGAAACGGCCGCTTTTGCCACCGAGTCAAATAGGCAAACGACTTTTCAAGTCACCGGCACGGTTACAAACAGCAATACGAGCAACCCAATTGAAAATGTCGATGTTCATGCCTTTCGTCCCCAGCAAAGTGCTTCCGATTCATTTTTCCAAACGGATATGTCTGGTCAATACACATTGACCTTGACACCTGGTGAATCATATACGCTGGTTTTTAACCCACCAACCGGTCAATCTCTTGCCTCAAAGGCAGTTGGTGGCATAACCACCGCTCAAACATTAGATGTTGCGCTTGAATCAGGGTTTACAATTTCTGGGATCGTGTATGAAGATCAAACATTTAATGATCCAGTGGGTGATGTGGAAATATTTGCGTTTAATTTAAACACGGCTGAAGGGTTTGGATTGCCACCTGCAGACGGAAGCGGGAATTATTCGATTTCGCTTGCGGCGGGCACTTGGGAAATCACTTTTACTCCTCCGCCAGGGCTTGGATTTGGGCCTGCTCAGCTTGATGATTTTGTATTGACTCAGGATGAAGGTGTGAGTGTTGGACTCACCGTAGGATTTACCGTGCTCGGACGCGTTACTAATGCAGGTGCTCCGATTGAAGATGTAGAAGTGTTCGCCCAAAAAACCGATCTATCAAGCGGGTTTGGCTTTTCAGCCACCGATGCCAATGGATACTACACGGGGACCCTGCCTCTAGGCACCTATGATATTCGATTTCAGCCGCCACCAGAAACGGGATTTGCTTCAGTGATTGAGGAGGCCGTTTCTGGGCCTGCCGATCAAACAATTAATATTTTACTGCCATCAGGCAACACGTTTGCCGGTATATTGTCAGAGGTATGTACTGATGAGAACGTGAATCCTTCGGCAAATACGTTTATCTATGCTGCTCCATTACCAGATGTACCAACGGGTAGCCTTGGTGGATGGGGTGAATTTACGGGAGCCGATGGCTCTTATTCACTGTCGTTGCCTTCCAGTACCTATACGGTAACCATAACCCCACCGACAAACTCAGGTATGTCTCCGATGACTATTTTTGGCGTTGAAGTGACGGATGATGTGACGTACAGTGCGTCTTTGGACTGTCTGTTTATGCCTTTGCTAATTAAGAATTAGGGAATTTATATTTTGCGGATGAAGGCGGCGCCTTTGAGGTTTGGCTTGCGGCGTCGCGCCTGCTTATTTACGGCCGTTAATCCCGCCAAATGATCGGCCAACTCTTCCAAGCTTTGCAGGTTGTGAACCGGTAAGAAGTCGTCGATATGTGGTAAAGCTGCCTGCATGCCCCGCGTAAGCGGCTCATATCGTTCAGACCCCAGCAGGGGATTGAGCCAAATCAGCCGATGGACGTTTCGCTGCAGCCGGGCCATCTCGTCACGTAATAGCTCTGGCTCCCCTCGATCCCAGCCGTCACTGATAAGCAGCACCACTGCGCCACGTCCTAACACGCGGCGCCCCCAATCAAAGTTAAAGCTTTTAATTGACTCCCCAATTCGGGTGCCCCCTGACCAATCGGTGACTTCCCCTGACACGTCAGCGAGCGCTTTGTCTAAATCTTTGTGCTGAAGCTGGCGCGTAATGCGCGTTAAGCGGGTGCTAAATACAAAAGCCTCTACCTTCTGGTCGAGGCTGCCAGCAAGACCGTAAACAAAGTGGAGCAACAGCTTGGTGTACTGTTCCATCGAGCCGCTAATATCAGCAATGATGATGACAGGACGAGGTTTGATTTTGATTTGTCGACGGGGCCATTCGAGCAGCTCGCCCCCGTAGCGCATGTTGTGTCTTAATGTGCGGCGCAGATCAAGGATACGGCCGTGTATGGCTGCCCGCTTACGCCGCGTGCGCCGTTGCCCAATATTCCACACAAGTTCCGACATGAATTTTTTGACGAGTTGCAATTCATCGGCAGACATTTGGCCAAAATCAATTTGGCTAATGCGTTCTCGTGTGCTGTATGTCTGAGTGACCTCAATAATTTGTTGCGTCTCTTCGTCCTCCTCTTCAGATTCAGACCTTTCTTCTTCTGAGTCAGCTGGGATCATCTGTTCAGGTTGTGGGGGAACAAATACTTCTTGAGGCGGCGCTTCACCCATGTGATTGAAAAGCGAGAATTCCACTTCCCCATCACTTGGTTTTTTCCAAAATAGCTCAAACGCTTCATCAAATAAGGGGATGTCTTCACGTCTATGCACAAACAAGCTGCGGGCTGTGAAATAAAAGTCTGATTTTGCACCTAGCGGTACATGATCTAAAGCCTGAACTAGATCAAGCATTCGTCCCGGATTGATATCCATTCCCAAGGCGCGAAGCAAGCGACCAAAAAGGACAAGATTGTGAAGAATTGTGCCGTTTTCTTGAGTTTTAGTGACCTGTTCAGACATTGGGGAATCGTTAATATATTACAAAATCGAAAGATTTCTCAGTTTCGTTGACGGACATACCGTGTCAACCTATAATAAATATACCCTTGTGCAAAAGTGTATAAATAGATTGTATGATTGTCTAAAGGTTTAGGCAATGATGTTTAGCACGACTTAACCTGCCAGTCCAAGTAAAGCGCATGATCGTAATGGAATAAAAAATCTCTGATAAATAGATAGAGGTTTCTGTTTTTCAATTTTCATTCAAATATGTTGACAAAAGTTAATTTGAAAATTTGTCAATCACCGATTCAAAACTTTGGTAACGAAGAATGAATCGCAAATTTTAACAGTCTTTTTAAGTTCTCTGTGATTTTCTAGCGCAATCATGACACTACAGCCCGATAAAATAGGTCCTTACGATATTAAGCACAGCATCGGTTTCGGTGGATTTGCCACCGTGTATTTAGCGTATGACTCACGGTTAAAACGAGATATTGCGCTAAAGGTAATGAGCGAACACCTGCTGCAAGATCCCATTTTCTATGAACGGTTTATGCGTGAGGTTAAAACGATTGCTGGCTTAGAGCACCGCGCTATTGTCCCTATCTATGACTCAGACGTGCATAACCAGAAGCCGTATCTAACCATGCGCTATATGCGTGGAGGGACTTTGTGGGATCGGTTGAAAGACGAGGGGAAGCTTCCTTTAGACGAGGTGGTCCGGATCACAAGCCGTTTAGCGGCCGGTCTTGATTACGCTCATTCTCAACAGATTGTTCACCGAGATATAAAACCAGCCAATATTCTGTTAGATCGAGAAGGAATGCCTTATCTTTCAGATTTTGGCATTGCCCGTAGAAATACGACAAATCCTATAACCAAAAAGAATGCTCTTGTTGGGTCATTGCCCTATATGTCCCCAGAGCAGTTGAAAAATGAGCAGATCTTACCCCAGACGGATGTTTACCAATTTGGGGTGATGATGTTTGAACTTTTAACCGGCCGACATCCATTTATTGCGGAAGATGTAGTTGCCTACCTTTATTTGCATACAAAAGAGCCTATACCATCGATCCATGAGGTAAACCCCGATTTGCCTGCTGAAGTTGATGAGATTATTTACAAAGCACTAGCGAAAGATCCATTGGTCCGCTATGAGTCTCTAAGCCAAATCGCCAATGATCTAATTGAGTTGGCAGGTAAAGAAACAACGCTCACCCTAAAATCAAGTATTCAAAATTTATCTAAAGTGACGGATGCTGAACGATTCCCTGGATATGAAATCGTTCGAGAAATCGGTAGGGGGCATATTGGGATTGTTTATTTGGTTAAACATCTTGAAACCAATGCCGAGCTGGCACTTAAGGCGATTCCTCATGAGCTTTTAGATGATCCAAAGGCCATCAAACATTTAAGACATCAAGCAACAATAATCCCTGATTTGAAACATGATGCTATTGTGCCAGTTCAGGAATATCGGGTTGGTGAACGCTCGGGACGGCCGTATTTGGTCATGGATTATATGAGCGGGGGTAATTTGGGAAAGGTGTTAAGTCGAAAAACACCTGTCTCACTTGTCAAAGCGATTCAAATGATTCGTCGCCTTGCATTAGCAATGAACGAGGCTCATGAAGCTGGCATCTACCACGGGGATATTAAGCCCTCGAATATATTGTTTGACGACCAAAATCGTCCGTATCTTGTTGATTTTGGTCTAAATCTTGTTTTGAATCACGTCACTATTCTAACGGTGAGTGAAACGGCCGTTGGCTCGCCCGCTTACAAAGCACCTGAGCGGTGGCTCAATCAAGAATCTAGCCCGTCTACTGACATTTATCAGTTGGGTGTCATTCTGTTTCAACTTTTAACGGGGCAACACCCCTTTAAAGCGGAAGGGATGACAGATTACCAAGATCAACATATCAACTCGCCCGTGCCGTCAGCAACGGCACTGAACGATGATTTGCCACCTAGCATCGACCCCTTCTTTGCGAAGGCAATGGCTAAGAAACCAGAAGAGCGGTTCCAAACGGCGGAGCAATTTGTGGCGGCGCTCAACGCTGTCCAAAAAGATAAAGAGACGATTGAAGAACAGATTCAGCTATTGCTACTCATTGAATCGGCTGACATGGCCGAGAAAGCTGAACAATGGGAAGAGGCGATGCTCTCTCTAAGCTCAATCCTCGATATCGATCCAGATTTTGAGGGCGCGCTTGTTCGGATGGATGAAATTCATCAGAAAATGCAGGATGAGTTTAATGAAGAGCAGCGGCAAAAGGCCCAATCGTTTAAGCAAAAGTTTGAAAGCGAGCAGTTTGAGTACACTTATAGAGCGGCAACCACTTATTTCAAGCAAGAAAAATGGATGCAAGCCATTGATAAATTTAATGAGGTGCTCAAGCTTGATCCAAGGCATGAGCCAGCACAAAAGCAGTTAGAAGCGGCAAAAATACAGCAAACCTTAGTCCAGCAGTATGAAACGGCCAACGAATATCTCAAAATTTCCAATTGGGAAAGGGCTATTGATGCCTTGAAAGAGGTGCAGAAAATTGTGCCGGATTATCGTGATACTGAGTCGAATTTGGGGCTGGCTCAAAGGGAGTTTGCCTTAGCTGAGCAGTATAGCAAGGTGAAACGGTTCTATATCGAGAATCCTACTCGCCTGAGACGAGCGAGAGAGCAGTTTCAAGCTCTTGAGAATGAGCGTTCTGGGTATAAAGAAGTTCGACTTTTCTTAGATGAGATTAACCAACAGATTGAACTAGATGACCTTTTTGAACGGGCGATTGATCTTGAGAAGGATGAACGATTTAAAGAAGCCATCGTGGTTATGGAGCAAGTAACGGCCGTTGATGGATCATTCAGGCATGCCGAGCAAAAATTAGATATTTTACGGGGTCTGAACGAACAGGCTGTCTGTTATTCTCGAGGTATGCAGGCCATTGCACAATCCCAATGGGATGAAGCCATCGACTATTTTGACCAATGTGACTCTTTCAAAGATGCAAAACATAAAAAAGAATATGCTGAAAATCAGCTGTTTTTGGAAACGCATTATCGTGAGGCGCAGCAGGCAATTGAGCTAGAAGATTGGCCGATGGCTGAGCAGTGCCTCATTGGTATCCAAGGGGTTGATCCAAGCTATAAGAACGTGCCTGAATTGCTTGAAATAGTTCGGGCTGGTTTAGGAAAAACGGCTTCTGATCAAAGCAAACTCATTGGCGGTGAGCAATCGAATTCGATTCGATTTGGCAACGGCCGTATATTGATTGGTATTGGCATGATCGCCGCACTCATAGTGCTAGTCTTCTTCTTTTGGCCTGATACTGGTAGTCAGTTTGAAAGGTATGTGAGCTGTTTGGAGAATGATACGGCCGTAATCATTCACTACCCTGATTTTCAGCAAAATCTCAAGCAGGCAGAACCGGGGGAACGACTTCAATTAGGACCCGGTGAAACAGAAATGAATATTGAAGTAAACTCGCAAGAATGTCCTGAGCTAATAGATGTATTAACTTATGATTGGGGTGTTATTAATGGACAAATCGAAGAACTAAATTCCTCTAAAACGCAGGTAAGATACATTCCCGATCCAGATGAAGATCTATCAATTTTACAGTTATGGATCGCTATTGAAGCAGCAGATTTTGAGAAACCATTTCCATTCGAGCTAAAGATTGAGGAGTAAGAATTTTAGGAAGTAAAGTTAAAAAGATCGTGTCCAGTTTAATGAAATAGATAAATCACAACAAGAAACCTGCTTAAGATGAGCATAAGCTTTGTCATAAGTAAAAAACAATCTTCGTAACACAACATCATAAAAAATAGAATGTTCAATGCAGTAAGGAGCATCAATGAAAATTTTCTCTCAAAAAAACGTGTTACTACTTATAATAATTATCACCTTAACCTTATCAAGCTGTACTTCTCCGGAAGCAGAATGTACACCTCCAACCGCCATCCTAAATTATTCTGGAGATAGTCAAATTCCTTTTGGAGATTCAATTTTGGTTAGCGATTCGTCTTCCAGAACCAGCAGTATGGTAAGCGAATGGGAGGTTACTGGTGGGGAAATTATTGAAGAATCTGGCACAATTATTAAAGTTCAACCTCATGCTGAAGAATCAACAGTGGGAATCACCTTGCTAGTGACAGATTGTGAGGTTGAATCAGATGATGCCTCAATAATGATAAGCATCTTTCCCATACCAACTAGCACACCTATACCAACTAGTTCGCCTTTACCAACACAAACTTCAACTCATGCAATAGAATCATCAGCTACATTTACACCTTCACCTATACCTACATATACATCCACGGCTACAGGTACAGCTACATCTACGGCAACATCAGTATCTACCCCAACTGTAACCAATACACCAACCCCTGAGCAGCAAGCTATTATTGAACCCGAAACGCCGATATTTACATATTCAACACCAACTCTTTTACCTGTAAGTATTATTGGTGACAAAATAATGATGAGTTGGACTGGGGTCCCTGGCGGTCTACCAGAGGGGTATTTTTATGCCGTGAGAGTTGGCCCCGCAGGAGAATACGAAGAGAGTCAAACATGGACTCGTGAAACCCATTTTGAATTAACTTATGGCAATGAATTCTTTCCTGGTAATCAAGAATATAGTTGGCACGTTGCTGTCGTATATGATTGGGAAGGTGATGGTGATGGCAGAAATGGAGGCTGGGATGAAGTTTCAGAACGCCCTCCATCTCAAATCTTTTATGTCAATGTACCAGGGCCAGGTGGCCCGCCACCTACAAATACACCTATTGGAGGTTAGCATGAACAAAAATTTGTATATCTTTGCTCCCTTCTTGCTGATTGGTATATTTTGGGGTTTGATAATGTTTTTATTGCCAGTAAATGCAGAAACATCAAATTATAATGAGATCTCTTTGCCAGATTGTCGATATAGTGATGCTTATTTGCCTGCAATGAGCTATCTAAATTTTGTTTCTAATGTTGAGGATGAAGATAATTACTCATCGGAAAGCCCTACTGGACCAATTAGACAAGATATAACATATTCTGGCGTGATCTCTTCTGATGATGCCCAAGATAAATTGGATATTGATTTTTACTATTTTCAAGTTACAGAACTTGGAAAAATTGATTTCAATTTTGTAGGTGTTAATGAATCAGAGTTTTTTAAGCGCGATGGTCAAGTTCATTTATATTATTCTGGCATGGTGCCTAGTGAAGTAACAAAAGAACATAGAAAATTATATATCAATGAGCCTGCCTATACTTTCTCATACGAGGCAACCCAACCAGGATGGTATTATCTGATGGTTGCTGGATTTCTGGGAAAACAATCTGATTTTAATTATGAATTTACTGTTTCATTCCCTGATAATATTACGAGGGTTGATCCTGTAAATGTGCCGCCGTGCCCCACACCGACGGCCGTTCCCGCTCAAGATGCCGTAGAATGCCAATTACCTCCAAGAATCGATCGACATAGTTATGTAATTCCTTTTGCACTTGATGGATACCTTATCTCAAACGGTTCATTAATTGAAGCCGAAACTCCCCCATATGAGATTGAAATTCCAGCAGGTAAATATCGGGTTACCCTTTCTTCGTATGATGACCATTCGACAAAGGTTGACGATCTTGCGCAAGAAGATGAACGGTGGCACCTGATTTTTTACAACAGTATTGATAATGAAATTGCACTCTCAAATCCTATTCAAGATTTGCCTAAGGACGATGATTGTAAATTGCAAATTGTGGATATGGAACTTGATCTAATTGAAGATGTTGCGTATGTGGTCGCCAGGCATACTGTTTACCCTGGCGATTTAGCCAACAGTATTGTTCCCGACTTTGCTATTTTAACACCCGTTGATTGATCATCGTTACCGTGTAGAAAAAGTCTAAACCTGTGAATTGACTCGGTTGAGGAGATTTTGGGCTTTTTCAGCGTTGATTTGGTTGATGTCATCCTGATATTTAAGGATCACGCCTAACGTTTCTTGCACGGTTTCGACGCTGAGGGCTTGCTGATTGAGGGCAACCAGGGCGGTAGTCCAGTCAAGTGTTTCTGCCACACCGGGGATTTTATATAAATCTTCTTGGCGTAGCTCTTGGATGTACATGGTGACCTGTTGGGCTAACTTTTCTGAGCAACCCGGCACTTTGGAGGTCACGATTTCATATTCCTTCGCAAAGCTGGGATAGTCGATCCAGTGGTACAAGCAGCGACGCTTAAGGGCGTCATGAACCTCTCGGGTGCGATTTGAGGTCAAAATGACGATGGGGGGATTTTGGGCTTGGATGGTGCCGATTTCAGGCACGGTGATTTGGAAATCTGAAAGGATTTCAAGCAAGAATGCCTCGAACTCTTCATCACTGCGGTCAAGCTCATCGATGAGCAGGACAGGCACTTTATTTTCGTCGTTGTGGGTTTGGCGAATAGCTTGGAGCAACGGCCGTTCCAGCAAATACTCATTTCCAAATAGCTCAGCCTCTTCTGCTTTTTCACCTCGAGCTTCCAATAAACGAATATGCAGCATCTGGCGAGTGTAGTTCCACTCATACACCGCTTGATTGACATCAAGTCCTTCATAGCACTGTAGCCGAATTAGATCCGTATCCAGCATTTGGGCTAGCACCTTGGCAATCTCCGTTTTGCCAACCCCTGGCTCCCCTTCCAGGAAGAGAGGGCGTTTCAAATTGAGCGCCAAATATACGGCCGTTGCTAAACCCCGATCCGCCACATAGTTTTGTTCAAGAAGTGCTTTTTGTAAGTCGTCAATCGATTGAAATTGCATGAAGTTCACTTGTTTTTGGAAATTAGAGAGTAGGGATTAGGGATTGAAAGATACTCTCCAAACCCTTATTCCTAAATTTTTTTATTGTGCTGTAAAGCCACCATCTACTGTAATTGTAGCACCGTTTGTAAAAGATGATTCTTCAGATAAGAGCCAGATTACGGCTTTGGCAACCTCATCGGCTTCTCCCAGACGACGCATAGGATTGGCCTTGAGCGTCGCTTCAACAAACATTGGATTTTCGTTGAAGCCTCGTTCAACCATCGGTGTGCGAATGACTGCGGGGCACACAGCATTAATACGGATGCCTTTGCGGACGTATTCAACGGCAGCCGAACGAGTTAAACCTACAACGGCATGTTTGCTTGCACCGTAAACGGATAGACTGTGCGAGCCGACAAGCCCTGCAACTGAGGCCGTGTTCACAATGCTGCCGCCTCCATTGGCCATCATGTGAGGTAACTGGTGTTTCATGCATAACCAAACCCCTTTCACATTGATGTCCATAATGGCATCGTAAATATCTTCTTCGATATCTGCCATGCGGGCGGAACTGCCTTCGATGCCGGCGTTATTGAAGGCGCAGTCAATACGGCCGTATTCTGCCACACACGCCTCCACCATCGCTTCAACCTCGGCTGATTTAGACACATCAGCCTTAAAGAAGGTCGCCTTTTCACCTTTTTGGGTGATCATCTCAGCCGTTTCTTGACCACCTGACTCATTTACATCAGACAAAAATAAGGTGGCTCCTTCTTTCGCCAGCTGAACGGCCGTTTCCCGCCCAATGCCAGATGCAGCGCCAGTAATCAATACAACTTTATCTTCAAATTTGCGATTCAATGGGTTCTCCTAATGGTAATTAATTATTGATAATTGGGAGATTGGGTAAAATTGGTCATTAAGTAACTGGTAATAAAGGTCACCTTTTCACCGCCTCCCTTATGCATCACTCAATCATCTAATTTTATCCCGCGGTATGCCTCTTAATGTGGTATCTTCAAGTAAGCCGCCGTGCCCAAGTGCGAAAATATCTGCGTGCGTTAACTGATCGCCAACTAATAGACGAGGTAAGACCCAATCAATAATATTCATTTTGCGGCTGCGCACGCAGCCGGGTGCGCCTAAGATTGGCGTTTTTCCCAGATAGGCCAGCAGAAGTAGGTTGCCCGGATCAACCGGGGCACCAAAACAGGTAACGTGCCCACCCGCGCGGTTAATGGCTCTGGGTGCAATATCTTGAGGGTCCTGAACGGCCGTTTCTCCAGCGAGTACGATCAAATCAGATGATTTCGTTTGCGCCTGTAGGGCAGTAGCCAGCTGATGTTCACCCGTTTCGTCCTCAAGTGGAATAAATGATACCGCCTCAATTTTCGCTTGCAAAACAGATAGCCGATCTTCTAATGGGGGGATAAACCCTCGGCGGATGCGGTCTTCAGCCGCTGGAGACCCTGATAAAATCAAGCTCACCTTTTTTTCTTGGAGCGGGTCTATCCATAGAACTGGACCAGTTTCTTGAGCAATACGTTCTGCTTGCCAAACCAAGGATTCTGGCACACCGTAGGGCAAAATCTTCACGGTACCAACCATCTTTTTGCCCGTCACGGGTCGGTTCGTTTCAAGCGTGGCCAGCGTAATGCCCGTACAGGCATTAATGCGAGCCAGTCGATTAAAATCAACCCGCAGTAGACCGGCCGTTGTCGCTAAAATATTGCATCGTCCCGTTGAGGGGCCGCTAATTTGCACTTGGCCGCCAATAACGGCCGTTGCCACGCGCAGAGCTGCCGTATTTTCATCGACATCATCTGGTTCAATCTCAGCCACATATACAATTGTCCGACCGATCTCTTGCAGAAGTTGAATATCGTTGGCTGTTAACGGCCGTCCCTTGCGCAACACGCGCCGTCCATCGCTGCCTGAAATGTTGTGTCCTAATATTTTGCCTTCAGCATTTTCAATCGGGATTGGCCCAAATTTCATGACTTACTCACTGTTTTTGTTGTAAAAGAATCTTGCTAAACGTTCTGTAATGTTTGATATCTTGCTACACAGGCTAAAAATTCTACAAGCAATATTTCTTTTTGTCACAGGTGAGCAAGGTAGAATTGTTTGTAAACAAATAGAGAGCACGGCTGTCACGGATTTTCATCCACAACAGCCGTGCTCATTCTGAGGAACTTAATGGTCCCCTCCCCCCATAAATACGAGAAACTGACTTTGATCAACCTAACAAACTAATTCATTGGCCCAATTTGGATGGTAACGCTCCGTGACCCTATGCTATTCAATCGTGCCAATGACAATATCCTTAAGTGTTTCGAAGTTTCTAAATTGAAAACCCAGTTAGATAAAAGCTTCAGAACCTCGAGGAAACGAAGCTTATAACCATCGTTTTATTCTAAGCAGGAACTTCGTTTCACTTAACCTGACAGATTTGCTCTCTGGGGCGAGCAAGTGTGGCCACGAAGAACAAAATTACTGTTTGTCCCTCGTGGCAAATTCCCTGTTTTACCCTGTTATTGGGGCGAGATTGGATTCCAATCTGCAGGGAATTGAAGTTCAATGGCATGGCATACGCCGGGCGCAAGCCAGCCGTGCTGGGTGTCTGGAGCTGGGTTGATGACTTCTAGTTTGACCGGTGCTAAATCCCCTTCGGGATGGAAGTAAACATCTACCCAGCTGCCATCAAAGTGAGCCAGCGGGATTTCTCTGATCCAGCCGCTGTCTACCCACCAGCTTTCGGCGTCCCAATTTGCCAAAGCGGAGCCGGTTGTAATTTCAATCATGACGTAACGGCCGTTAACACCAGCCCCCGTTTGGGCATTGCGGCCTAAATCAAGATTGAATCGGCTACAGCCAGGCAGCTTATTAGGCGTGTAAAGACCAGCATCCCATGTTAAATCGACTTCAAATGGCTCTAATGTCGTCATTGGGGTGCGGAAATTAGCTAAGTTGATGTCGCTATCTAAAGCGGTGCTAATCCCGACCCGTGGTTTAACGACCACATATCCAGCAGGCGGAATGAACTGGAGGCTGTAATCCCCAGGAACCAACTCATCAAAGAGGTAGTGTCCGGTATTCCCGGTGGTTGTTCTGGCTACCTCTTCACCGTTCGCATCGAAGAGGATGACTGTAACATCTTTGATACCCGGTTCACCGTTGTCTTGAACATCATTTTGGTCCCAATCGAGCCAAACAAAATCCCCAATGGCAGCATCGACAATCGTATTACACGCTTCAAACGGTAAATCAATGCGCCACATCCGATTTCGACCTTCCTGAATCGCATCAGTGGCTCCAAGGGTTAAAGTGTCGGTGGGGAGATGCACGACAACTCGGAAAAGGTCTGGATCAAAGCTTTCCGTAAAGTTCCAATTTTCCAAATACCCCATTTCGTCATTCACGCTTGAGATAGTCGTGAATTCGATTTGTCCATTAAAATCTGGCGCGCGAGTCTCTAGAGGAATATCGTCATAAAATAAATCAACCTGTGCCGTTGGAAAGCTGTTTGTTCCTCCGGGGCAAACCATGGTGATTAGGTTGCCATGTGGGTCTTCAATAGTTGGTGGCGTATCTTGGTAAATACCAGCATCCCAAGTAAGGTCGTTCTCAAAAGCGGTTAGTTCGGTGAATACCATACGGCCGTTTTCATCAATGTCGCTGTCAAATGCATTGTCGCCTAAATCACGTCCCGTAATAATCCATCCGGCTGGTGGGTCAACCTGCACGGCATAGGTGCCCGGTGTCAGGTCGCCGAACAAATAACGGCCGTTTTCATCCGTTGAGGTACTTGCTTGCCAGAACCCAAATTGATCGTAAAGGTGAACCGGCACGCCAGCGACTCCTTCTTCAAAGTTGTCCTGTAATCCATTTTTATTAGCATCATGCCACACAAAATCACCAATAGATGCCACATCGGGCTCAGGCACTATTAAACCAGCACAACGAGGATGTACGCTGTTAATATTCCGGCCGTGCTCTGGGTCTAAGTAAAAAGAGTGATAAGCTAACACATTGTCTACATCTTTAGGAATAGAGAGCGCATCATTGACCTTTTCAGTCAGACTATCTAGATTATCGGGTAAATCAGAAATACTGTTTGAGGTGGCTACCACCTCATCACCGGCACGAAAGATTAAATGCCACTGCTCACGGGTTTGTTCGGGGTGGAACTCGTCACTGTGATTGTCGTAAGAGTGCAGGATGATCTCGTACTCTCCAGTTGGAATAAAGGCACTAATTTGTAGGAAATGTCCACCTCTGTTGGGTTTGCCCGTACGGTCATCTGAACGGATAAATTCATCGGGGAAAAGTATTACAATGTCCCCATCTGCCTCACACCCTGAGGCATTGGCAACGGCAAAACTCTGTTTGCTTTGGTTCAATGCGCCCACATTCGGCAATAGAACGAATAGAAATATGGCGAGTACAAATAGCCAAACGGCCGTTTTCATTACTGACTTCATAATAAAACTCCTCATTAGCAAAGACACACAATACAATTTGTCACTTATCTTCGCGTTACTGTCATAAAAAGGTTGAAAACAGCTTGGCTATTCAGGTAAGTGTCTCGGATAAAATCGTGTCTCTCAGCGCGAGTGAAACCTGTGCGCGATCCGCACTCACGCTGTTTTAATAGAGACACAGTAGGAGTTTCAATTTTGTGCGTAACCAAAACGTAACCAATTGAAATATTGAAGTAAGCCGCGCCCGTTTTCGGAATAAAAACGTGATTGCAGCAGTTTTTTTTGAAGAGAATAGATTGTTCAAAAACGAGGTCTAATTTTTTGAGCTTTCTTTATTTCTGCTTGGGTGGGCCGAAGTTTCTAAATTAAAAACCTTGTTAGACAAAAGCTTCGTAACCCTTATGAAACGAAGTTCGTAGCTGTCGTTTTATCCGAAGCAAGAACTTCGTATCACTTAATTGATTAGGAAGAAATTGAGGAGTTTGACGCTGAAGGATAGCGGAGTCTGAAAAGTATAGTTAAGATTGATTATAAACAAGCGGAAGTGTTTAAACTTTGCTTACCATGAAATCAAATAAGTACATGAATCCTCACCAAGTTTACGGGATGGTTGTGAACCATCAACCCTTACAGCAAATTGACTGTTGTCGGGATCGGTGAATTTTGCAACGGTGCGATAAATGATGCCGTAATCAAAATCGCTTGGGTAAGGATTCCGGCAAACCATTTTGCCAGACTGGTCCCCCGTTTTTTCGTAATGATAATTGCCAATTTCTCCGTTTCGGTGATTCATATGATAGGCTACATTAATGGAGGCTAACGCCTCGTGTACGGTTTTGATGCTAGGTGGCCAAACTGCAAAATCAGGCACTTTCATGCCCATTGCCACAAGATTCATGTAATTTCCTTCACTTAATTCACTAAACGCATTAAGCCAATCTTGTTGTTTGTACCAGCCATCAGGATCGATAGGAAAAATATGATGCTTCTCTAAAATTGGGATAACTTCATCCCCAAAACTTTTGGTTGTTATAACGAGACTTGCGCCTAAGACTTCAGCATTCTCGTCAAATGCTTTAAATGTTGCCATGTTTTGTCACCGAATAGATTAAAATAAATGAATTTTCCATTTTAGTTTAGCAAATAGGGGTGGCTTACCATATAGGCAATAAGTGTATGTTTTAGGCAAAATTTGCAGCCAGCTTAGTTGCTTTCTTATAATGCACTATGGCTTTTCCAGCGTCCTCAGAAAAACAAATCCAAAATAATGAACGTTTGCAGGCGCTTTATCATCTTGCATTAGAACTAACTGCACTCCAGAATTTGGATTCAGTTCTCAATACAGCGCTTAAACATTGTCTTGAACTAACCGATTCTCAGTTTGGCTTTGTGGGTTTAAATAGCGAAGATGGAAAAGCACTTGATGTGGTAACAATGGATGGCTTTCACCCCGACACTGCATTTTATGAGCACTTTCGCCTTATTCCACTGCGTCCAAATGTGTTTGCTCGCGCCGTTTTAGAAAATCGGCCTATTCGGTCACACGACGCCCGTGTTGATCCAGCCAAAGTGGGACAACCCCAAGGTCATCCTCCGGTGATTGCCTTTTTAGGCGTCCCTCTCCGACTAATGGATAAGCCAATAGGCATGATTGGCCTGGCCAATCGACCCGAGCCATACGATTTAGAACACGAGCAGCTTTTAATGACTTATGCGGCTCAAATCGCGATTGTAATTCGTAACGCCCAGCTTTATGAAGAATTAAAAACGGCTAAAGAAGAGCTTGAACAGCAGGTTGCCAATCGAACGCAACAGCTTGAAGAAGCTAAGGAATCTTTAGCTCAAAAAGCGTCCCAACTCCAAAAATTGCTCAATGAAATTGTCGACATTGAAGAACGTGAGCGGTATCGCATTGCCCAAGATATGCACGATGGCGTTAATCAACTCTTGGTTGGTGCGATGCTGGAGCTAAAATCGATGCAATTTCGGCTAACAAATCAGCAAACTGAGCAAGCTGTAAGTTCTCTACAAGCCGTACAGTCGATTCTGCATCAAGTTGAGGCTGAAATTAAGCAAATTATTCATGATTTACACCCCCCCTCTTTGGAATCGTTCGGGTTGTATCCTGCGCTGCGGCGATATGGAGAGAAGTTTAGTCAGTATGCTAAAATGCCGTGTACCGTTCGCTTACTGGGTGAATCGGTACGGCTGGGTGGGGATAATATGGAGATTCATCTTTATCGATTAGTGCAAGAGGCGCTACAAAATATTAGTATGCATGCTCAGGCATCCAAAGCTGCCGTGTTGCTAAAATACTCAGCCAAAACGTTAAAAATTACTGTCAGTGACAATGGCTGTGGTTTTGATCCATCAGAGGTAGACATTGCCCGAGAGAGCCATTTAGGTCTTATTGGGATGCGGGAACGAGCTGAGATTATTGGCGGTCAGTTGAAGATTGAATCAAATATTGGGGAGGGAACGGTTGTGGAGGTGGTGGTGCCGGTTATGAGTAAACAGTAATTGGGCGTTACGTATAATGTGTTGCTAAAACTCTAGCTCTAGCTTCATACTTTCTACTTATTACTTATAATCACTCATTACTCACCCGCAAAAAAAGCAAATTATGGACGCAATAAAAATACTTATCATAGATGATCATTCCGTTGTTCGGCAGGGGATTCGAAGCTTGTTGTCGAATTATGTGGAGTTTAAGGTAATTGGCGAGGCGGAAAACGGCCGTTCTGGTTTAGCTCAGTTCCAAACGTTAAAGCCTGACGTTACCTTGCTCGATATTCGCATGCCAGACCTTGATGGAACTGAACTCATCCACCAAATAAGAGGGATAGACGTCTCCGCTAGAGTCGTTATGTTAACCTCTTTTGATGACGATGAATATATCGATGCATCCCTGCAAGCAGGTGCTATGGGGTATGTGTTAAAAAGCGGCTCAGACGAAAATTTGGTGAATGCTATTCATGCCGCAATGCGCGGAGAGCGTTTTTTGAGTCCCAAAGTGACCGATCGCGTCGTTGAGCGGCTTATGAACGCCAAAGGTTTTTCACAACAAACGGCCGTTTCTAGTGTTGAACTTGACCCAGATGATCAGGAAATTTTGCACCTGTTAGTGCAGGGGTATAGTAATGCCGAAATCGGAGAAACCCTCTTTATGAGCAACACCTCCGTCAAGAGAAAACTTAGCAAAATCTTTGAAAAGCTCAATGTGCAAACCAGAACCCAAGCGGCTGCTGAAGCAGTACGTCAAGGTTTTGCCTAACTTTTGGCTGGTCCAATTGGATCATTAATTTGAGCCTAATGGTCCTTGCGGGGAAGCCCTTCCAGCGGTAAATTTAAAAAAAGAGAAGAAATTTTAGATTCCATTGCTTTAGATAGCCTTGAAAGAGTAGAACTTTTGCACATGTTTGAATCTGTAGAATCAACAACTAAATCCCTTGCTCAGCAGGACTATATTTCTGATGTAGGTCTGGCCACCAGCCTGTTTTTAGCCACGAAAATGGGCAAAGCGCTTTTCCTTGAAGGGGAACCGGGCGTCGGTAAGACAGAAATTGCCAAGGTCCTAAGCCAACTTTTTGAAACTCAACTTATTCGTTTGCAATGCTATGAAGGATTAGACATCAATCAAGCTGTTTACGAATGGAACTATCCACGTCAGCTTTTAGAAATGCAGGCGAATGCCCATCAAAATGGGGCGGCTCAAAATAGCGCGGATATTTTTACGGAAGCGTTTTTGTTAAAACGGCCGTTGCTCCAAGCGATTGATGCAGCTCACAACAAACCCCCTGTTCTTCTTATCGATGAGCTAGACCGAGCTGATGAAGAGTTTGAAAGCTTTTTGTTGGAACTGCTTTCCGATTTTCAAATCACCATACCCGAAATTGGCACCCTCAAAGCTAAACACCCGCCAATCATCATTATTACTTCTAACCGAACGCGCGAAATCCACGACGCCCTCAAGCGGCGCTGTGTTTATTTTTGGATCGACTACCCTGCTCGGGAAAAAGAGCTTGAGATTGTCCAAACAAAACGACCCCAACTTTCTACACAGCTAGCCGAGCAGGTTGTCGACTTTATTCAAAAAATCAGGCGCGAAGAGTTTTACAAACGCCCCGGTGTGGCCGAAACGCTTGATTGGGCCGAAGCTCTTCACCATCTTAACACTCAAGAATTGACGCCGGATGTCATTGATTCGACGCTCGGCATTATTCTGAAGTATCAGGATGATGTTGATAAGCTCAAGCAGAGCCTGGCCAATAATTAATAGCTCATTGTCAATTGTCAATTGTCAATAAGGACCATACCTAGCAATTGATTGTTGAAAAATGACAATTAAGTGAAACGAAGTTCCTGCTTTGAATAAAATGATGGCTATAAACTTCGTTTTCTCGAGGTTCCGAAGCTTTTATCTAATACGTTTTTCAATTTAGAAACTTCGGAACACCTAACAATTTTTATGATTTTTCTTCAAAACACCCTTACCTTTACCAGAATGCTTCGCATCGCGGGTATCCCTATCTCCCTAGATCAATCGGTAGAGTTTGCGGAGGGGTTGACGCTTATAGATATCGGGAATAGAGAGCAGGTTTATTACACGGCGCGGGCGCTTTTATTGAACCGACAGGAGAATTTGCGATTATTTGACACCATCTTTAATCGCTTTTGGCGACAGGTGACCGGACAATCTCAGCGGGCGCAGCCAATGCCAATTGCGCCGCGTCACAATGTTAAACGGCAAGAGCGCTTTGATATCTCAACCTATATGGCGTTTAAAGCCAGGCAGGGTGATCAAGAGATTGAACTGCAGGATAAGGTTGGCACGTTCAGTGATATTGAGATATTAAAAAAACGGCCGTTTTCTGAAATGATGCCGGAAGAGCTGGAGACGATTAAGCGGCTGATCTCACGAATGAAGTGGCGCATGAGCGAGCGGGAGACGCGGCGACGGGTTCCCAAAAGCGCCGGCGACCAGCTATTTCTGCGCAAGATGATGCGCAAATCGTTGACAACGGGCGGGACTCCGATTCAGATGCATTACTCGAGCCGCAAGATTAAGGAACGGCCGTTGATCCTCATTGCCGACATTAGTGGCTCGATGGAAACGTACTCTCGGCTGCTGCTGCAATTTTTTTACAGCTTGGCCCACAGCCTTAAAAAAGTAGAAAGCTTTGTGTTTGCCACCCGGTTGACGCGCATTACGCATCAGCTAAAAATTAAGAATATCGATACGGCCGTTGACCAGGCCGCGCGTGAAGTAAACGATTGGTCAGGCGGAACACGCATAGGCGAGTCCATACACATCTTTAACCACCTCTGGAGCAGACGTGTTCTGCGGCGCGGTGCTGTGGTCATCATCATTAGCGACGGTTGGGAAAGAGGCGACCCAACTCAGCTTAAAAAAGAGATGCGCTATCTGCAGCACCGCACCCATCGCCTCATTTGGCTTAATCCACTCGCGGGAAAACAAACCTATCAACCCCGCGTTGAAGGCATGATGTCCGCGCTACCGTATATTGACGACTTTCTCCCTATCCATAATTTGCAAAGTTTGGAGGAACTGGGGGATCATTTAGGGAAAATTCAATAAGTTGACAAGGTGAAAGGTTGACAAGGTGACAAGGTGACACATTAAGCGTATACGTGACACCTGACACCTGACACCTGACACCTCCAATCGGAGGATTTATGAAACTAGCAGGAGAATATACATTCGACGCCCCCCAACAGATGGTGTGGGATGCCGTGCGTGACCCGGATGTGCTAGGGCAAATTTTGCCCGGCGGTGAAGGCATTTCTGAAATTGGTGATAATGAGTACGAAGGAAATTTAAAAATGAAGGTAGGCCCTGTAAACGGTAAGTTTAAGGGCAAAATTAAACTGCTCAATATCAATGCCCCCGATAGCTATGACATTGAAGTAGATGGCAAAGGTGCGCCCGGCTTTGTGAAGGCAACCGGTAATTTGCAGTTAACTGCTGATGGGGCTGATAAAACGAACATCACCTATAGCGGCGATGCCAAAGTTGGTGGTCGTATTGCTAGCGTTGGACAACGACTGCTCGATACCTCAGCTAAAGCTATTGTTCGCCAAAGCCTTGATCTGCTCAATGAGTATTTAAAGGCCAAGGTTGAGGCGCAAGCCACTGTACAGGCCACAGCCGAAGCTGCCGGTGCAACTGAAGCAGAAGTTGCTGAAGCCGTTGCAGAAGCAGAAGTTGAATTTGAAGCCCCCAGCCAAGCCAAACTGGCCGCTGATCTTGCTAAAGACGTTGCTGGAGAGGTTGTGCCTCGCCCAGTTCTCTATGGCATCATTGCGCTTGTTGTGCTGGCTATTTTGTATTTCGTTTTATTTGTTGGATTTTAAATAGCTTTGAGTTGTGAGCCATGAGCTGTGGGCTAAAAGCTCATCGCTCACGGCTTATAGCTCAAAGCTAACAGTCAAAGGAGGTCATACCTAAAATGATACCTGGTGAATTTGATTATCATGCACCAACATCATTGGATGAGGCGGTTACTCTGCTTAAGGAACACGGAGACGATGCCAAAATCCTAGCGGGTGGTCAAAGTTTGATCCCCGCCATGCGCTTTAGGCTATCTATGCCTGAGGTGCTCATCGATATTAACGGTATTGATGGCTTGGAATATGTCCGTGAGGACAATGGGCATTTGGCAATCGGGTCGATGACACGTGAGTCTGCCCTTGAGGAAAGCGACGTGGTGAGCAGTAAATATCACTTGTTGGCAGACACGGCCGAAGTGATTGCTGACCCGCTTGTGCGCAACATGGCAACAGTTGGTGGCAATATTGCCCACGCTGACCCAGCCAATGATCATCCGGCTACGCTGCTGGCATACGGAGCCGAGGTTGTCGCCCTCGGCCCCGCAGGAACACGAACCATCAGCATTGACGAGTTTTTCACCGATCTCTTCGAAAATGCGTTGGCCGATGATGAAATTTTAACAGAAATTCGTGTCCCGACACCCTCAGCTAACAGTGGTGGTGCGTATATCAAAGTTGAACGCAAGGTTGGTGATTATGCTATTTCCGCTGCCGCTGTTCAGCTTACCATGGATGGCGGCGTCTGTACTTCCGCTAGGATTGGATTGACCAACGTTTCGGCCGTGCCCATGCGCGCCAAAAATGCTGAGCAAGCCATCATTGGCAAAGCAATCAACAATGAAACATTAGAAGCCGCTGGCGCTGCTGCTGCCGCTGAATGTGACCCATCTCCCGACTTGCGGGGTACTGTTGATTACAAACGCGATCTCACCCGCATCCTCGTTAAGCGAGCGATTGCCAAGGCTGTAGAGAGAGCGAGTAGCTAGTCAGCTAGTCAGCACCTCAGCAAGTCAGCTGAAATGCTGAAGGCGTAGCGTGCTGAAAGGCTGAATTGCTAACTCCGAAGGAGAAATCATGAGCAAACACGAAATTACTGTTAATGTTAACGGCGCGGATCATACGCAAACGGTCGATGCGCGGCTGTTGCTTGTTCACTTTATTCGAGAAAATTTAGATTTAACCGGTACGCACATTGGGTGTGATACCACAAGCTGTGGCGCATGTACCATCATGGTAGACGGCCGTGCCATTAAAAGCTGTACCATGTACGCTGTTCAAGCCAATGGCAAAAGCGTTGAAACAATTGAAGGTGTGGCTGATGGGGCAACGCTGCATCCTTTACAAGAAGGATTCTGGGAAAAACACGGCCTGCAGTGTGGTTACTGTACACCTGGTATGATCATCAGTGCCAAGCATTTGCTAGAGAAAAATCCAAACCCAACCGAAGAAGAAATTCGCTGGGGGATTTCAGGCAACCTTTGCCGCTGCACGGGTTACAACAAAATTGTCGAAGCCATTCAATACGCGGCTGACAAAATCAATAACCCTGAAACTGAAGAGGTGGCTGCATGACCACCTATCATGACCCAAACAAACCCAAACATGTAGAAGACCGCATTGAAACCAAAATCACCAACACAGAAGGGACTTCACTCAATGTCGAAACAACCGAGCATATTGAGGTAAGTACCCCTGCTGAGGTTTGCGGTATGGGCCACCGCATGAAGCGGAAAGAAGATCCGCGCTTTATTCAAGGGATGGGCAACTATGTCGATGATGTGAAAATGCCCGGGATGCTGTACATGGATATCGTCCGTAGCCCATACGCCCACGCTAAGATCAATGAAATCGATGCCAGTGCTGCCCTTGAGATTGAAGGGGTATTAGCGGTTATTACTGGGAAAGATTTAGAAGCCCATGGTCTGCACTGGATGCCGACCTTGATGTCAGACACCCAAATGGTGCTCCCAACCGACAAAGTCGTCTACTACGCCCAAGAAGTGGCTTGTGTTATTGCTACCGATCGTTACATTGCTGCTGACGGGGTTGAAGCCGTTTATGTTGATTATGATCCGCTTGACCCTGTCGTTGACCCACATGATGCGCTCAAAGATGAAATTATTGTGCGCGAAGACAAAGAGCTTAAAACAAACCGCATTTGGCACTGGGAAGTGGGTGACAAAGAAGCCACTGACAAAATTTTTGATGATGCGGCCCACGTGGTCAGTCAGAAAATGTACATCCCTCGCATCCACGTTTCTTCCATTGAAACCTGTGGCTCGGTGGCGAATTACAACCCTGCCACCCAAAAGATGCAAATCTATATGACCACCCAAGCCCCTCACGCCATTCGTACTGTATTCGCACTGGTGACAGGCTTGCCCGAGCAAAAAATCCAAATCATTTCCCCCGATATCGGGGGTGGTTTTGGGGGTAAGGTGCCTGTTTATCCTGGGTATGTGGTTTGCGCAGTGGCCAGCTTGTTGATTGGGAAGCCCGTCAAATGGATTGAAGATCGGTCTGAAAATCTGCAGGCGGACAGCTTTGCACGTGACTATCACTTAGAAGCAGAACTAGCGGCAGATGCAAACGGTAAAATTACCGGTCTGCGCGTTAACGGTTTGGCCGATCACGGTGTGGCAGATGCGGCGGCAAATCCCTCTAAATTCCCCGTTGGCTTATTCTCAATTTGCACGGGCTCATACGATATGAAGGCGGCGCACGTCAACTTTGACGCGGTATACACCAACAAACCACCCGGAGGGGTAGCTTATCGTTGTTCCTTCCGTGTGACGGAAGCGGTGCAGATGATTGAGCGGTTGACGGATATGATGGCACACGACTTGGGTGAAGACCCCGCCGATTTCCGCATGAAAAATTTCATCACACCAGAACAGTTTCCGTATGAATCGCCAACAGGTTGGGCTTATGACAGTGGCAATTATCCCGCCGCGCTTCAAAAAGCGATGGATATGATTGATTACGAAGGGCTGCGTCAAGAGCAAGCTGAACTGCGTGAGCAGGGTAAGCTGATGGGAATTGGTATCTCTAGCTTTACTGAAGTGGTGGGGGCTGGTCCGGCAAAAGATTATGATATTTTGGGCATCAAAATGTTTGATTCGGCTGAAATTCGCATTCACCCAACAGGTAAAGCGATTGCTCGCTTCGGAACCAAGTCTCAAGGGCAAGGCCACGAAACAACTTACGCTCAAATTATTGCCCAAGAGTTAGGTATTCCTGCTCAGGATGTTGATATCGAAGAAGGTGATACTGATACAGCTCCTTATGGTTTGGGAACGTATGCTAGTCGTTCAACACCAACCGCTGGTGCAGCTGCGGCAATGGCGGCTCGTAAGATTCGTGCCAAGGCAAAGAAAATTGCAGCTCATCTCCTTGAGGTGAATGAAGACGATTTGGAATGGAATGTGAATCAGTTCCAAGTGAAGGGCTCTCCTGACCAAGCCAAAACGATTCAAGATATTGCTTTTGCAGCGTACACCAACCATCCTGATGATGTTGAAGCTGGTTTGGAAGCAACCGACTACTACAACCCACCTAATTTGACTTTCCCATTTGGAAGCTACATCGCCGTTGTGGATATTGATACAGGCACTGGTGAAGTGAACGTTCGTCGATTTATTGCGATTGACGACTGTGGCAACATTATCAACCCTTTGATTGTTGAAGGTCAGGTCCACGGTGGTTTGACGATGGGTTTGGCTCCTGCAATGTACGAAGAGATTGTGTATGACGAAAATGGTGTCTGCCTCTCGGGTACATTTGCAGATTACTTGGTGCCAACGGCCGTTGAGTCGCCAAAATGGGAAACGGGCCATACCATTACCCCTTCTCCTCATCATCCGATTGGTGCGAAAGGTGTTGGTGAATCACCAACCGTGGGTGCGCCACCAGCGATTGCGAATGCGATTGTGGATGCCATGTGGCACTTAGGTGTTCGTCACATTGATATTCCTATCACGCCCGTGAAGGTGTGGCAGGCGCTGCGGGATGCGGGTGTTACCGAGTAAAAATTTACGATTTACGATTTACGATTTATGATTGTGCTAATTCGGCAACTATAAATCGTAAATCTAAATTGATTTTTACAAAGGAGACATAATGAACCCAAAGATGGTGATGGCTGGTGGTCAACGAATTGCAACATATGATAGCGGCGGGGAGGGAACGGCCGTTTTCTTCTTGCATGGAAATTCGGCATCGAGCTTAACATTCAAAGCGCAGCTTGAAGGAGATTTCGGAAAGAAGTACCGTGCAGTTGCGATGGATTTGCCAGGGCACGGTGAATCAGAGAAGGCGGCGGATCCTGAAAATACCTATCATATGCCGGGCTATGCGGCCGTGTTGGCCGATGTAGCACAGCAGCTTGGTGTTGAAGATGGCGTGTTTGTCGGCTGGAGCTTAGGGGGACACATTGTTTTAGAAGCCCATCAATTGTTATCAAAGGCGGCTGGATTTGCCATATTTGGCACACCACCGCTTGCCTATCCACCAGATATGGAAAATGGATTTTTGCCTAACCCCAATATGGCAGCCGCTTTTGCTGATGCATTAACACCAGAGCAGATGAAAGGGTTTGCCGAGGCGTGCTTGGCTCCTAATTCATCTTTGGATTTAGCACCTTTTGTTGCAGATATTGCGCGGACGGATGGTCTTGCACGAGCAACGATGGGGGGCAGTATCGCTCCGGGGAATTATGCGGATGAGGTAGAGATTGTGAAGAGGTTAAAACGGCCGTTAGCAATTCTACAAGGCGAGCATGAGCAATTGGTGAACCCTAATTATTTTGGCATGATTGAGATTCCTACGCTTTGGCGTGGTTCTATTCAGACAATTCAAGATGCTGGGCATACCCCTCAAGTTGAAAATGCTGCAGCATTTAGCAAAGTAATTGCTGATTTTGTAGATGATGTTGCCTAAAATCGGAGGTTTCTATCATTGTGAATAAGCGCATCTTACCTATTTTGCTGGGGTTTATTGCTTTATTGACTGTTTTCTCTGCCGTTTTTGCTCATCAGCCGTTTTTTGAGGACGCGGACTTTACGTTTGAGGCGCCGTGGCGCATTGCGGATGTCAGTGTGTCAACGGCCGTATACGCCACGCTCGACCGCTCATCCGACATCGACTACTACGTATTTTCCGCCAATCAAGACCAAACGATCCAAATTGAAATGACGATTCCCCAAGTGGTGGGGCTAGAAGCGTTTGCCCCGACCATGGCACTTATCGGACCTGGACTGCCTGAAGCAAATTTGCCTGAAGCGGTAAAGATTGCAGATGGGCACGGTGCCATTATTATCGAGCCTACCGACGCGACTGAATTTTATGAGCCATTTGGGGGGCAATATTACTGGGATCGACAAGAAGATCGCATTCCTGCCCCGGAAACGGCCGATTACTTTGTGGCAGTGTGGCATGAGGATGGCGAAATCGGCCGTTACGTCTTCGTGGCGGGTGCTCGTGAAATTCCCGGCGGTGATCCTGCCTATCGCTCTAAAATTGAGGCGTATTGGACGCTGCCTGAGCCAATCGAGGAAGAAGACTCGGTTGGGCACGGCAGCCGTTGCTATTGGAGCGGTTACCCGGGCGGGGGATAAGGGTGAGTGGTGAAATTCTATGGGTGCGAGTAAAGAGTATCGAGATTATATTTTAGAGCGCTTAGGAACCGTAACGGCCGTTTACAGTCGAGCTATGTTTGGTGGCTTTGGAATCTATGCAGATGATGCCATGTTTGGACTGATTTCCTCTGATGATGTTTTCTATTTGAAAGTGGATGATAGCACCCGTCCTGACTATGAAAAAGAGGAGATGCCTCAGTTTCACAGTATGCCTTATTTCCGACTGCCAGTAGAGGTCTTGGAAGATGACGAAGAACTTAAACAATGGATGACTCAATCTGTTGAAATTGGCATTCGCACAAAAAAGAAAAAGAAAAAGTAAATAAGCGCTGTACGTATCCTTTTGGGGAAATTGTCTTGTTTTCAGTTGAACTAAGCCCACTCAGCAGACGAACGGAAGCGATTTTAAGCGCGCCGTTTGAATGGTGTTGGATTGATGGTGGCGCCGTGCAGATCATTGATTCATCAGAATGGGAGATGGTGCATAGCGGGAGTGCTGGAGGTGATTTTCAGGTTGAAGGCTTTGCAATAGCTAAATACCCCATCACCAATGCCCAATATCAACGCTTTATTGATGCCCCAACTGGTCAAACGAATGCGGCTTGGTGGGCGTTTTCGCCAGAAGCAATGCAGTGGCGTAAAGATCGCCCTAAGCCACGCCCCACGGCCTTTGCTGGTCCAACCCTACCACGTACGCGAGTGAGCTGGTTTGATAGTATGGCCTTCTGCGCCTGGCTTTCGAATGAACTAATCGAAAAAGACGAAATGAGCACTTTTGATATTCAAAATGTCGCCAGCTGGTGCGTGCGGCTTCCAACCGAGCAAGAGTGGCAACGGGCAGCGGTGGGTGACTCCGGTTTTAGCTATCCTTGGGGAAACGAACTGCATGAATCACGGGCAAACTATGGCGATTTGGTCGGCCAACCTACCCCGGTTGATGCCTACCCAACAGGGCAATCACCATTTGGGGTCATGGATATGGTTGGGAATTTGGCAGATTGGTGTTTGACCCGCTGGGGGGAAGATAGTGTGGAGGTTACCGGCTACACCTATCGCGTTGTTAAAGGGGGGGCTTGGAATATCAGCCATCCTGAATATTTGCGTGCGATTGATCGGACGGGAACAGGCCCGCGAGGGGTACTGAATGATGGTGGCTTCCGAATCGTTTATGAAGAGAGCAATCATCGAAAGTAAAGCGCAAGTTGAACTTGAATCATGTCAAAAATAAATGAAGAAAATTCAATTTATGTGGTAAAGCGTGATGAGTGGCGGAACTGGCTCGAAGCAAACTATCGGTCCGCTGTCGAGATTTGGATAATCTATCCGAGAAAACACAGTGGCAAACCGCGTATTCCTTACAATACGGCCGTTGAAGAGGCCCTTTGTTTTGGCTGGATAGACAGCATTACGAATTCGATTGACGATGACCATTATGGGCAACGATTTACGCCCCGCAAGCCGAAAAGCAGCTATTCACAAACCAATGTTGAACGGTTGCATCGGTTGATTGGACAAAACAAAGTAATCTCTGAGATTTTAGAGATTGTAACGCCAATTTTAGAACGGCCGTTTATTTTCCCTGAAGATATCAAAAAAGCGCTCCAAGAAAATTCGACTGCTTGGCACAATTTTCAATCTTACTCAGGGTCTTATCAACGAATACGAATTGCTTATGTAGAAACAGCTCGGAAGCGGGGTGCCGAATTCGATAAGCGACTCAATAATCTGATTAAAAAGTGTGAGCAAAACAAGCAGTTTGGATTTGGAATTGAGGATTATTATTGATGTTACGCAGAAAAACCTCTGAGGTTTCTAAACAAACTGGCAATCACTGGCGTTTCTTGAAAAACTTCAGAGGTCTGTACCAGTGGTACTGCGTAACGCC
>JBCCFD010000037.1:0-29772 GCA_039029915.1 Chloroflexota bacterium | reverse complement strand
TATTGATGAAATCATCATTGAGCCGGTTGCGACTAATCTCACGCCGGGGGTTCACACGGCTGAAATTGTGGCCTCTCGCGGCTGGGACCAGTGGGCGCTAAATGGCTTCTCCGTTGGCTACACGCCGCCTCAAAACAGATTGAGCGGCCCTTTACAGCTTGTTGGTGGCATGCTGCTCGTTTTATCTCTAGTCATGATGACACAGGTCGAATGGCACAAAATTCGCCCGCCGTTTGGCAGTTGGTTTGAGCAGCTATCTAATCAGAGACAGCTGCTGTTTACAGGCGCAACGGCCGTTATCGTTGCTCTGTCCGGCTGGTTAACGTGGGGGGAACAGGCCTCAGGCATCTATCGGCGGCTTGGCGAAACGGGGCAACTCACCCTTACAGCCGCCGTCGCCTCCTTGTTCTACGTGACGCCTACGCTCTACATCTACGTTATTGCCTTGGTGATTCTTTTCGGACTGATCTATTTTCGGCCAAGCTGGGGGCTAGCGCTTGTAGCCGTCTGCTTCCCGCTCTATGTACCACCGTTAGCTAAACCTATTTTAAACTACCGCTTTTCACCAACTGAGGTGTTTATGCTGGTCACCTTCGCGGCTGTGTTGCTGCGCACGTACGCTGGCCGTCTGCAAGGTGTTAAAGAAAGGCAAGAGCCCCTAATCTCAATGCCCAAGTTGCTGAGGGTTGATTGGCTTGTCTTACTGTTTACGGCCGTTGCGACCGCCTCCCTCTTTGTTACAGATCGGCTCGATGTGGCTACCAATGAGTATCGCGTGGTCATTATTGAACCCGTGCTGTTTTACATCACCATGCGCTTAGTTAAGCCAAGTAAAGCAGAGCTTTGGCTTATTTTTGAGGCCTTCCTACTCGGTGGGATCCTTGTGGCTGGGTATGGCTTTTGGCAATACGCTTCAGGCAGTGATGAATTGATCACCGCCGAAGGGGGTCTCCTCAGGATTCGGTCCTTCTATGGCTCACCTAACAACGTTGGGCTTTATCTGGGGCGCATTTTGCCCCTACTAACCGCTCTAATTTTGCTCGGGTCGTCATCACTCAAGAAGCGAAAATGGTCGTACAGTGCGATTTGGCTCCTAACGGCCGTTGTCACGCTGCTCACTTTTAGTCGCGGTGCCATTCTTTTAGGACTTCCGGCGGCCATGCTGTTTGTATTTTGGCAGTGGCAGAAACAGAACGGCCGTAAAACCTGGCCTTGGGTTGCTGTGGGAGGAATAACGGCCGTTATTGGTCTCATTCTCTTGCTACAAGTGCCCCAATTAGCTGGGCGCTTTGATTTGCGCGGCCAAACCAGTTTCTTTAGGCTCGCGCTCTGGCAAGCGTCGTGGCAAATGTTTTTAGATCACCCATGGCTTGGTGTAGGACTAGATAACTTTTTGTATGCGTATCGAGGTGAATATATTCTAAATGCCGCTTGGCAAGAGCCCGATCTCAATCACCCACACAACATCTTTTTGGATTTTGCCACCCGACTTGGGCTTTTGGGACTTATTTCAGGCGGACTTCTTTTTATTTCCCTAGGACAATCGCTAAAGGCAAATCTGGCTAAGCTTGACGGCAAATGGTGGGCGCTCACGGTTGGCATGATTGGCACTCTGATTGATATCTTATTTCACGGACTTGTCGACCACAGTTTCTTCCTAGTTGATTTAGCATTTGTTTTCATGTGGCTGCTGGCAACGGCCGTTACACTCCAAGAAAAACGGCCTTTAGGCAATCATGTCAAATAAACAATCATAATCTTAGACATATTTTTCGTAACTTCCCTAATTTTGCAGTGTTGATCAACATGAAATTGATGCAATCTATGAGATTGCCTTGACAAATGCATTGGAAATTTTAAAATTGCATCGTTTTGCTGGAAGAGTAAGTAACCCGCTACAAACATTGAAATTAAAGAAAAAAGTGGATTACACAAATTTACCACATGAAGGAGAATTAAATATGACTGAAAACGTAACACTAGGTCGTATTACCGCAATCACCGTTGATTTATTGGGTGTAGAAGAAAGTGAAGTCACAGTAGGAGCTCGGTTTCGTGAAGATTTAGAAGCTGATTCACTTGATCTTGTTGAATTGATTATGGCTTTTGAAGAAGAGTTTCAAGGTGAAATTTCTGACGAAGACGCTCAAAAAATTACAACAGTCGGGGAAGCAGTAACATACGTCGAAACCCACATGGTCTTAAAATAATAAGTGGAGAACGAAACGTTCTAAAAAAACTTGGTACAAGTTTTAGTTCTCCTGAAAGTCATTCACATTTTCGACACAAGTTTTTTTAAAAAGCTTCCGTGAATGACTGAGTGGTTACCCAACAATTAAAAACAAACAGCGTTGCGTATTTTAGTGACGGCACATCTCTCTTTGATGCTCCTAAAATGCGCAATTTTATTTTCTTTATGTCAACGTGATGGATATCGCGTTCCGTCTTTATTTTCCTTATCTGGGAAAAGCACAGAGTCCTAAGTCTAAGAAAATCTCAAAATAAAGTTTGATTTTCCAGTGAACCAATGTAATTTGGTTAAACTTGGCGTAGCTTGGTCAATGCTGTAACTGAAATGAGAAAATGCCCCAAAGCATTGAGATAAACCCCCAACCCAATGCCAATCGACTCACCCATGACAAGAGCCACCGCTGGGCGAACGGCGTTGTAAAGCCATGTGGGATAAAAAGCCCCCACAATCCCGAGAATGGCGATGACTAAATAAACGACGGTTTGAGGCCACTTAGAGTCTATTTGTCGAAAACTTATTCCCGTAATGATTAAAAAGAGCACCCAAACGCTCAATATCAGCCATATCCGAGGAAAGTAATCCCCTTGTGATGCCCCTCGAATGTCTTCCAAAGCAGGGAAAGAGATCAAAGCAATGCCGCAGCCCAAAGCCCGCCAAACCCAACTTTGCAATCGTCGATTTGACCAACCAAATGAGTATAAAACGATGATGACACCAAGGGTGATCGGTGGAAAATAGAATATGTTTCGCACGCGGCCTACGCCCAAAAACTTGAGCCATTCTCCCACTTCTACACCAATAAATTGCAATCCAGCGGCTGGCCCCGGAATCCAAACAGAAAGGTAGCCTAGAAATACGGCCGTTATCCCCCCAATTAGCCCCACCGTCGGCCACGAAACGGCCGTGTTTTTTTGCTCAACTGACTCAACCATCAGCCCCCTTCTCAATCAGCAATGTCAACGCCTCATCCTCTTTCGATTGTTTATCCATAAACGAATCGAGCTCATCACTCTGGCGCTGGCGCAAGCTTAGCAGGGCCACCGCCTTAATATCTTGCACCGTGGCCACTTCTCTTTCATCTGCGGCAGCATGCGCTCGTGCGGCCTCAAATAGGGTGATTTCAGCTCGATTTGAATCAATCTTCATTGATTTTATCAGCATCAAGCCCATCTTTTTTGCATCCTCTTCAATAGTAACGTTTGGCAATCGTGCCCGAGCATCTTCAACCTCCTGTGCTAAGTCAAGAGTATTGCTAGCAAACAGCGAAGCAAAGTGAGCGGCGTTGCTTTGATACATCATGGCGTGTTCATAAACGCGGTACCGCATCTCCTCGTCTTCTAACCCAGTCACCAAGGCTCTCAGCCCAAAGCGATCCATGATTTGAGGTCGCAAACGCCCTTCCTCAGGGTTCATAGACCCTATCAAAATGATTCGCGAGCGATATTGAAGCCGCATCGGGCCGCGCCTCACCGTGTAATGTCCCTGAGCGGAGGCGTCTAGAATCGCGTCTGTGATGGCATCATCCAGCAGGTTCACTTCATCAATATACAGAATGTTATTATCAGCATTGGCTAAAATACCCCGTTCTAAGATAACTCGACGCTGTTCGAGGGCAACGCGTTCGTTTATGCCACCAACAACATCATCCAAACGGGCATTCAATGGCAGTTCAATAATGCGAACCTTATCAGCCACGGTAAGCGGTTCCCCATACCCAACTTTCTCCCGGCAATCCTCACAAATCCCGTCCATCCCTTCAGCATCAAGTCGCTCTTCGGAACAGCCATGAACACATAAACTGCGGCGAATGGTAGGAAGTAAATCAATCAGTGAGCGAACGGCCGTTGTTTTTGCCGTGCCCCGTGGACCAATCAGCAGGATTCCCCCAATTTTAGGATTAATTAAAGAGAGAAGTAACGCAAGTTTCATCTCTTTTTGACCAACGATCGCTAAGAAGGGAAATGGCTCTACTTCAGCTTGCCCAATATCCACATCCGGCATTGAGCTAATTTTGGCATAGGGAGAGTCTAATAAGAGGTCCAGCAGTTTTGATCTCTGCTGCGTCATAAAATTCCTTGTTGGCGCTGTTCAAGGCGATACGCTTGTCGCTTGGCACCTCGATCAAAACGCTCTTTTTCTTCTTCAGTTTCTAACAGCAATGGCGGCACTTGAATGGGCTTCCCATTTTCATCAACAGCTACGTACACAAAATAAGCGGTGTTTGTGTGTGAAACAATGCCTTTACTGACTTTTTCGGCTGTGACAAAAACCTTTGTTTCGATTGAAGTTCGTCCAACCCATGTAACTTCAGCAGAAAGCGTGACGAGGTCACCCAGGTTGACCGGTGAGTGGAAAGACATTGAATCCACGGTAACTGTCACAACCGAGCTTCGTGAATGTTTAACAGCCGCCATCGCCCCAGCTTCGTCACACAGTTTCATAATAATGCCACCATGAACATTACCATGATTATTGGCACTGTCTGGACCCATAAGCTGCGATAGTGCTATTTTTGATTCACTCGGTGATTTTGGATCCATTAACTTCTATCCGAATTGCCAGTTGCCCTTGTAAAACCTTTATTTTACAAGATAAGGGCAACCTAAAACGTATTGAAACCCTGTGAAACCGGAGCAAAAGGCTTACTATTCCATATCAGGCCTAGTTTCCGATACAAATGTCAACTTTTCGGGATGCTCTTCAAACATATCAATGATGTGATGTGGAAGTGATCTCAATAGTGGAGCCAAAGGCATTGATGCTGGAATTTCTGGGCGACTTGGGCGGGCGGGTGACTTTTTTCTTTGTTTATCTTGGGGTCGGGTGCGCTTTCTGAGCAAGCGGCGATCATCACTGAAAAATCCGAGATACACACCGCCTGTGTCGTACACTTCTCGACCGACAACAAAGCCAATCCATTCACCATCATTATTGAATAAATGACCCTTTTCGTATACTGCAACCCATTCACCATCGCTTCGGTAAATCGGTACCATAAACCATTACAACCTTTTTATAAATCACTCGTCAATCATAGATTGACGCTAACAAGCTGTGATTTACTTTGCAATTCACAAAAATTGCCCGTGTTTTTTAGGCATTTGCAAATTACATTAGATCCTTTTCTTCGAAAAAAAAGGATATTACGCAAGACACTTTATGATCAAGCATTATAGTTCGGATTAGGTTGTTGGCAAGTTCTTAAGATCTTTTTTCTTGTTTATTCACATGCCTCTATCGAAGCTCTTTGGCACCCCACGGCAAATTTGGACGCATATTTTGACAAGATTTAATCAGTTCATTTAGGCGATCCTCTCGATTCAATAGTAAGATTAGCTCTCTTATAAGCTCTTGTTTGTTGGAATAAGTCAAACACTCTTCATCAATACCCAGTTCAAAGCAAATAAGCTGTATGTCTTGGATTTTAAAATATGTGATAATTTTTTGATAGATTGGCAATATCTCTATTTTTTCGGCACCGTTTTGAAAAAATTCAAGCGAGTGAGTTTGGCCACTATTTTTATGACCGTTGCTAGCTCGTTGAAAACGGCCGTTTTCTTCGCTTCGATGCTGCAACCAATATCTAAAAATTTCACCGTTTACAAATAGCTGGCCTTCATCTTCGAGTAAAAATGCAAAACTTTTAAGCCAGTGAACTGTTTGAGACAGCACATTTTTTGGCTGCTCGAGGCTTTTAAGCGGTTGATTTTTAGAAACGGCCGTTAATATGCCGCGCTCCAGCTCCGAGAACTGTTGCCACCATTGCTCAAAATAAGAGGAAAGATTGGCCACCAAATGCTTAAAACGCTCTTTAGCCGAAATGCTTTTTCCATGATATTCATGCACCCAAGCAGAGGCGATCGCCTGCGTAAAAAATGGCAGCGTTCCCGCAAAATTGATAATTTCAGACACATCAGCCTGAGGCAATTTAACGCCTAGCCGTTCAGATGGGGTCAAGATAATTTGCGTTAAAGTCGCCGTCGATACTCCGTGCATATAAATCGGGGTTGGATAAAAGATATTGTAAAACGGAGATGTAGGAGGTAGGCCAACATCAGCTCCAAGTTGGTATAAATCAACAAAGGATGCAGTAATACAGGCTAATTCATATTCCCACACGCTGGCTAAGGCTCTTAGTTCAGTTAAAAAATCTTGGTCAAACGTATTGGTACGAATTTTATCAAACTCATCTAACAACAAAATAATTCGTTTATTGGGAAATTGGCACAAGATGGTTTCTAAATGAAACATCGTGTATTGGTTATGTTCGGGTGCTTTCCATAAATTAATTTCCTGAATATCAGGCAGTAGCTTTGATAACTTTACAATGGTTCGCTGATAAAATTCACTCGGTGTGCGGCAGGCGGAAACATCAATGTACACCATAATATAGTTTTCTGGCTCTTTTAAATGTGCCGCCATGACTGCAGGATGGGCAACGTGTCGTAAAAAGGAAGTCTTACCGGACCGTCTTGCCCCTAGTATTGTGATGGATTGGGATTGTGGCCCAGAAATGATTTCAAAAAATCGCTTCTTCTGCTCTAAACGGCCGTAAAAATCCCGAGGATGCTTAATCGGGTGTCCTACAATATAGCTCATAATCTCTTCTTCATTTACCTATGTGAAAACCAAAAATTATCTCAAAAAGCAATGCTAAATTTTGGGTTTTCACCGAATAACAAAGCCCAACGGATGCTTTTGCAAAATCCACTTTCGCAACAATCCAAACGCTAAGGAATAGGTATAATCTTTACTAATTAAAGTGGGTTGCCAGCCATGACCATGCGCTAACTTTCTTGAAATTTCCCGCTCAACAGGAATTCGTTGCACTAAGCCCCGAGTTTCTAATCGTTCAAGAGATTGATTAATCGCATTATGATCTAATGAAAAATCCTGTAATCGATTGGCAATAACGGCTCGTGAAAACGCCTCCCCACTTGAATTTTGTGTGCCCGCAAGCACAGACATTATATTCTGCTCTTCTTTACTGCTTTCGTTCCAAATATGTTGAAGATGGCTATCATCTTCAACCACTATTTTTTCGATTGTCATAATGACATCATGACTGGTTACATTGAAGCTCCTTTTGCCCTGTAAGTTCACAGCGCTAATTAAACGGTGGCAAATTAATTGAGTGAAATACGGCTGGCCCCTCGTGGCGAGCCAGATATGATCGATCGCTAAATCATCATATTCAATAATAGGTGAAACTGGTTGCCGAATTAGGTTCTCAGTATCGTCTCTCGTCAATGGTTCAATTTCCCGACTCAGCCCAACGTGGAAGATAACGCTCCAATAATCTTCCACAAGCTGATTGGTGCCTGCTAAAATAAACGTCATTCTTGAGCGATGTTGCATAAGCGAGCGCAAATAAGTCAGGATTTCCTCAGTGAGTCGACCTTTTTGAATGCTGTCCTGCAGTTGCTCAAGCTCATCAATGACTAAAACAAGCAATCCTTCGTTTGGCACTTGTGATTCAACAATATCAAGAAAGCGGTCGAACTCTGTAAAAGGCGACCCGTTAACGTCAAATGCGGCCTCTGTAGGTAAGCTAATCCCCCGCTTCGTTAGATCACGATGAATAGTCATGCTTATTCGTTTAAAAAATGCGGGGGTATCGCACCCAACGAGCCGCTGTAAATCAATGTAAACAGGGTAAATAGGGTAGCCTGGATATTCACGAATCGGTTGTCCTAATTTACCTTCGATGAGCTGGTAAAGCGTTGATGTTTTGCCCATTCGTCGCTGACCATAAAGGATCAAGGTGTGCGGCTGGGTCTTGCCAATGAGGTTTTCTTCTATCCAAGAAAAGATGTCCCGACGACCGACGTACAGGGTTTCTGAAGCAGATGTTAATGGCTTGCCAACAACATAAGGATTATCAATATGAAAGAGGTTTCGCATTTGAGAAATAAAACGAATGGGGAGTTCAATCAACTGCCGGAATTCATGTCCTTTAGCATCATAAAAGGTCAAACGGACGGTTAATTTGGCGTCTTTTTCTTTGGGCTGTAGCCAAATGGTAATGCTTTCCTCTTCGTTTACATCAAGTTTACTAATTTGATGAATAGAAGAGCCTTGCTGGGTGTCGAAATTAGGTGATGGCAACACCTCAATGGTGATATTTTCAACAAGGTTACCAAACTCTGGATTGTGTAAACGGCCGTTAATTTGGGCCTTGCCGCGGCTCACAATAATATCTTCACCATCAAGAACAAAATCTAAAGGCGTAAACAAATCCTTATCTTCAATCGAAGGAATCTCACCCAAATCTTGTAATATTGCTCTTGTCGTTTCAGAGATCGGCCGATTATCAAAAGAGCGCAGACGCTCAATTTCTGCTCGACTTACCAAAATATTCTCTCGTTCACTCGACAGCCGATTTTCAAAAAGATGATAATCTTCAACAGTCATCGGATGCCGAGGCAACAGCTCGATTTTGAAAACCCTAAATTCATAATCTTTAAATACATTTTGACGACGCGAGAATTGACGTTTGAATAATGGCTTAAACTCCTTTGTAATTCGATAATCCTTATGACTCGTCAGACCTAATTCTTCATTCAATTCACGCTGAATCGTTCGAGCAAAGGAGTCTTTATCCCCTTTCTCATTGTCCAACCGGCCACCCACCAAATTAAACATACCCCAGTTTGCATTCCATTGAAGCAGATATTTTCTATCGTCACCAACACCCACTGTGATTAAAGAGAAAGAGCTACGCTGCCTTAACTTGCTAACGGCATCTCCTAACTCAGCCGGTCTTTCCACGTCTCTTAGGGCTTGTTTACCTGACACTAGAGCACAGCACAGGGCCAGACGTTTAGACCATTTTTTCCAAGGCGGTAAATCAAGCCCCTTATATTTTAAGGCGGTAATACTGTGGAAAAAGATAGCCACCGGAAAATGATGTTTAAACCGCTCTGGACTGTATGATTCAGCTATTTTCCGAAGTGAATATAAAAAATAAAGAAGATTTTCAGAGTAAAGTGGAAAATGAGTGTACAAATTGTCATACCAATCTGGCTGATGTTCCCGAATTGCTGAAATAAAATCAGCAAAGCTTTTACCCGTCACGTCTTGCAAAATGTTTTCAATTAGAAGCGCAAACTGGATTGCTTTTTCTTCACTCCATATCCCTTCATCAACCATATCTTTGAATAACTTGAACAAGACGTGAGTCCGAAACTCGACCTCTAATTTAGCCAGATCAAAGAAAAGGTGCCCCGGCCTCGCATCTGAGAAGTCAATGAGCCAAACGGGAATATTTTCACTAACTTCTACAAGAATATTGCTGGTGTTTAAATCACCATGGACGACCGGTGACACTTGCGGCAGAGGAACAATCATATCCTCACGGCCGATTTCCCACAGCAGGTGGCGAATATTGTTAATCGGGGGAATAAATCGCCCACCCCCAAACTCAAAGATATCTTCCTCAAAATTATACGGCCGTCCCGTCACCTCACTAATATTGTTTGCCAAAATTGATTCTTGAGTTTCACGCACAATGCCAGTGACCGTAATCCGCTTGCCGCGGCGAAAAACAGGGTGCGTAATCAGATTGCGATCGTCTTGATTTAACCGGATTTTAAAACGAAGAATAGGATGATTTTTATCCTTAATTAAATTTGAAACCGGATACTTTGAAATCAACTCGTCGTGAAGATAGATAACGCCCTGCTGGGTATCAATTTCCGCAATCTCAAAATTATGAAGTGTTACCTCAGGATTTTCACCTTCACGAACAGCCTGATTAATTTGTGCCAATACCTTATTGCTTGGAACAGATGATAAAGTGCTTAGCTCTGAGGACCGCAGCATTAACCCATCAAATGAATCTGCCTCCTGAGGGGAAATCATCACAGCATCATCCAACGTAAAATAGGTCGGTAACACGCGACTATAAAGTGGTGCCCAATAGCGTAGTTCTGTATCGCTGCTGCCTGCATACAGCTGTTCTAAACTGATTCGTAGCTGTTGCAGAATCTTATCAACAAGCTCTTTGCGCACTTTATTTTGATCTTGCAAGAATTGCGTTAAAGTAATCGCGTCATTTGTTGAACCCGCCAAGGTGTAGCAAGCTCCTGCTAAATGTTCCCCCCGAACTAAGTTGCCTTGAATTTGACCAACACGGCGATTTAATCGAGGCAATATCAGTCGTTCTTGTTTTTCCTGAACAGCTTCCAGTCGATCCGCTACATCTATTTTTAAAATGCGTTTAAGCTGATGTTCAGGTTTGACCGTGTAGATTCGAGACCCGCTAAAACCCTGATCCATACGAAAAATTTGGACAACCTCGCTTCCGGCAAAAAGGCGTTTAATAATAAATTGCTCTTCTGGATTACTGTTGAGTCCCTCTAAATCGGAGTAGCTCAAGCCGGGTTCAATGCGAGGCTTGATATTATTTCGGCTGTATTTCGAGAAAAATTCACCCCAATTCGTTGGTGAAAAGACATACCAATGAATTTGTTTTGCTAAACGATTAATCGATTGGGATTGCTTTGTAAAATGCCAAGCAGCACCATCACGCATTAGGATTCTCATTCGTTCATCGGTATCGTCAGTAAACACAATAATAGGTAATTTAGGTTGAACTTCTTTGACGTGTGAGATAAACATCGATGCTTCAGATATAGGTATCTCATCTGCATCAACAAATAGGAGATCAATATCCCGATTAACTCTGATAATCTCAATCGCTTTTTCAAATGTTTCCACGACAAAAAATTTAAAATCATCTGAATGGCACAAAACATTTCCTGGAAACTCATTCAAATATCGATTTGTACGAACTTCTGTAAAAGCTTTACCTATACACAAGCTTTTTAATTGTATAACGCCATGGAACAGAGCTTTGGTTATCATAACTACAATTTACCTTCGTACATCTACCCCAAAATGATGGACAACCCATCGTTGCGACGCCAATGACAACCCAATTCTGGATATAAGGGTCAATGTGGGCTTGGTTAAGACACCCACCGGGTGAACAATTTTCCTAAGACGTAAAGAAAACTGTTTTCATAGGTATTCAATTGATGCACTTCATTTAGTTTATGTCGAGAAACGAAGGAACTTTTTTTCGCTTGTTTCCGAGCTAGATGGCTTTATTATGCCTAATAACAGGTACTAGCGAAGGGTATGAATGTGGGAAAAAAGTCCTAAAGTGGGAAGATTATGTTAGGTAATGGGTACTATTGTCAGAATATCCGTCAGATTTTCAAAGCATAACCGCTATTTTTATTAGGTTGACTCTTTAATTTTCTCGTAGATATTTAATAGCTGAACGGCCGTTTTTTGCCACGTAAATTGAGCCACATGTGCCTTTCCTTTTTGCGAAAGGTGTTGCAACCTATCTTGATCACCAAGCAAATCATTCATATTCTCCGTCCACCCATTAAGATCATGTGGAGAACAATAAACGGCCGTATTTTGACCAACTTCCGGCAAAGAAGAGGCATCAGAACTCAAAACTGGCACGCCGCAAGCCATTGCCTCCAAAAGCGGTAACCCAAACCCCTCATACAGGCTAGGAAACACAAACAAAGAGGCACCAGAATAGAGGGCTGGCAAATCTACATCATCAACAAACCCAATAAAACGGACTCGCTCTCGCAAATTTTGCTTTTCCACTTCTGCTAGCATTTCATCATACATCCAGCCCTTACCGCCGCTGAAAATCAAATTATGGGGAAACCTATCGGCAATGGGTTTAAATGCACGAATCAAGAATTGAAAGTTCTTTCGAGGCTGAATTGTCCCTACTGACAATAGATAGGGGGCGTTCCCCAGTCCATATTTTGCCTTTACCCGTTCTATCTGTGTTGGTTCATCCACTATTGAAAACGAACTCGTTACGCCGCTCAGCAATACTGTAATTTTTTCTGGTGAAATTTGCCACAAGGATTCTAAATCTCGTTTTGTGGCTTCTGAGTCCGCTAAAATATGCGTTGCCCGTTTTATAGACCACGGCACGACCTGATTGAGATAGGCTACGAGGGAATCAGGAAATGTATTTGGATAGTGGAGAAATGAAAGATCATGAACTGTCAGTAGAGTAGGTACTTTAGGCAAGACAGGCGGAAGGACAAAATCTGGAGAGTGAAACAAATCTATTTGACCAGTCAGTAATTGCACCGGTATAGGAATCCGTAAGCGATACCAAATCCGGTAATGCCACTTATCTTCAAGTGGGGATTGACGATATCGAATTCGATTACCCTGTGGTATAGAGTTTGGAACGGGTAGCTTTAACGGTTGTTTTGCAGAGAAAAATCGATACTCGTTTTCTAGATCAAGCTGCGTCACGGCGTGAATGAGCTCACGCGTATACCGTCCAATGCCCCCCCCTTGGGTCACAGCAGATGTTAGGTCAACACCAATTCGCATTGGTTATGGCTCGCTGCTAACATCATTGTACGTCCAGTAACGGTTCACAAAAAAGTTCCAGAACATGACGATGATCACTGCCAAAACAAGGGCTAGGTTGGCACCCAATCGAAAAGCAAAGGGTTCTAACGAAGCAATCCGTGAGATCATGTTTTGGAAGAAGGTTGTCGTAAGCAGCAAAATAGGGATGCGAATGACAATACCGGCCACACTCACTAGACTAAACTGAATAAACTGACTCACTAACCCTTTCTCTCGTGAATCCGGATAGGTATAAAAGCGATTAAACAAAAAGTTGCTCAGAATGGCACAAATAAATGATATTGTGCCAGCAAATTCCTCAGCCAAAGATGGGGGATTATTGCTTATGGAGGAAACGGCCGTGTTTAGCCATCCACCGGTGCTTAAAGCATTTGCAAACGGCTGCAGGAGCAAATTAAGCACACCAAAATCAACCACAAAGCCAATCGCCCCGACTACAGCAAACTTAAAAAACCGCTCTGCTTCCTTAGGGTTTATGCCAAAAAAACGATTGGCAACATTTGTAAATATGGCAACCATGTAATTTTATCTTACCTTTTTAGTTTCAATGGTTGAAAGCAATAGTAAGCAAAAATAGAATCCGTCAAAAGTAAATAGGCAGCCACACTGCGTAGAACTGACACCTTACCACCTACTACAATAACAAATAACCAACTTATCTGCTCTAATCAACCAATCTCACTTCTTTCTTCTCTTTTCTCTCTTTAACTACCACTAAAAGTAAACTAAGCAGAACACCAAACTGAATATAAAGGTTATTGACGTATAGCTTATCAACTAAATGGTGAACCGAAATCGCCGCCCAACAGCCTAAAAGGCCTAATAAAACGCCTCGATATAAACCCGTTTGAACTTGAATTCCGTTGATTGTTTTTAATACGACCGCTATCCAAAAAATCAAATAAGCAGAAAGTCCAATAATACCCGTTTCTGCCAAAATATTTAAGTAGTAATTATGGGCATGTCCCAACGGGTCAGGCCAATTAATTAACGCATATTCTGCATAAGCAGGTTCATAGTTCCCAAAGCCAACCCCCAGCCACAGTTGGTCCCGAGCCATATCAACTGCCGCCTGCCAATGAGCCAAACGCTCTAAAACGGAGTAGTTGGTATCATTTATATCAACACCCCGCACATCACCAAGCTGGAAATCTGCCACAAACCCGACTAAGCGTTGAGCAATACTTTCAGGTACCAAATTGAGCTGAAACGCTATTGTAAAAGAGGCCACAGCAACGATCAAGGAAGCAAACCCAATCCAGCGCTTTTGAGGCCAAAATAAGCCTATCGCGCCAATACCAGCTGCAAACCCTAACCATGCGCCACGGCTCCAGGAAAATAGCAGGGATAAAACGGCCGTTCCACCACAAACCAGCAAAAAGATGGCCCATAGAGGAAATTTGGGAAAAAGGAGCTTCTTTTTTTGCCACAAATTATGGGTGCTGCCTTTCAAAAAGTGCCACAGAGCTGGCAAGTAAGCTGTCGTTGCCCCAATCACCAGCAAAGCAGTTAAATGCATGAGGCCGCCAAACGGATTTGGCTGTTCAAATGAGCCATAAGCGCGGTAAAAATTACCGGAAATAATGAAGTGAGCAGGCCCAATACCTCTTAGGCCAAATTGCCAGATGCCAATTAAAGCTTGTACAAATCCAGCCAGTAAAAACATCAGCAATAGCTGCTGCACAAACTGTTTTTTTGATGGAGCCCGTTCAGATTCCGATAAAACCAGACCAATTATCAGCCACATTTCTATCCACTTAAGCATCTCTTGCACGCCAAACTGGATAGATTGGGCATCGAACAAGCTCAAAAACGCCACACCGATAAAAAGAAACAGCGGCCAATAGAAGGAACCCTTAGGGATAACGATGCGCTGTTCTCCCAATCCCCTTAGTAGCCATGCACTTAATGTTAGAAAAAGGAAAAGTTGGCCTGAATCAAGCGGTGTGGGGCCTAAAAAGAGGCTTTCAATAGCTCCCCATGGGCCAGCCATTAATGCCAACCCTAACCCCACAATGGGGGCTCTTAAAATTAGCAAAAACAGCCCTAAAAGCACAGCAGCACCGAGGAAAGGAGATGTCGATAGGAGCGCAAAAACGGCCGTATTTCCCAAAATCCCAACAATCGGTAGCTGGGTGAGTACCAACCCTACCGCTAGGGCAATAACGAAGGCCATGGTTGAGACGAGAAACGGCCGTTTTTCCTCAAATCGCTGAGCAACGAGATCAAAACTTTGCAAACTTAGTCAATCTTCTCCCGAAAATAGTCAACCGTTTTAGTCAAGCCCTCTGGCAACGCCACTTTAGGCTCCCAATCTAGCACGCGCTTCGCCTTGCTGATATCGGGACGACGCACCTTTGGATCATCCGTAATTCGCTCATCCGTTGGTTGGACAAACGTTACCTCAGAATTACTACGCGCAATTTCAATCACCGCATGAGCAAAATCAAGAATCGTCATTTCAGCAGGATTTCCAATATTAACCGGCAACTTTTCATCAGACAGGAGCAGGCGGTAGATACCTTCAACCAAATCAGAGTAATACTGGAATGAACGCGTGCGGCTACCGTCATCATAAACAGTTAAAGGATCACCTTTTAACGCCTGATAAATAAAGTTTGGCACCACTCGACCATCGTTTAAGCGCATCCGAGGGCCATACGTGTTAAAAATACGCACAATCCGCGCCTCAACCCCATGATACCGCTGGTAAGCTAAGGTCATTGCCTCTGCAAACCGCTTTGCTTCGTCATAAACGCCGCGCGGACCGATTGGGTTAACGTTCCCCCAATATGTTTCTGGCTGTGGATTAACTTCGGGATCACCGTACACCTCCGAAGTTGAGGCTAGCAAGTATCTTGCCCCTTTAGCTTTGGCTAAGCCAAGGGTATTGTGCGTGCCCAAAGACCCCACTTTTAACGTCGGAATCGGATGCTCTAAATAATCAATGGGGCTGGCTGGCGATGCAAAATGCAGGACCGCATCTAGCTCACCGGGAACATAAATATAATTACTCACATCATGCTTGATAAAATGGAAACGCTCATGCCCAGCCAATTGGGTTAGGTTATCCATATTCCCAGTGATCAGGTTATCCATCCCCACCACCGTATGACCCTCTGCAATATATCGATCACATAAATGGGAGCCTAGAAATCCTGCTGCACCAGTAATTAAAACACGCATATTACCTCCTGAAAATTTGCGTATTGACGGGAATCAACCCAAATGGAATTTTATCTTAGCCACTCGACAATGACGAAAATCATAGGGCAACCGTCTTGAATTTGTAAAATAATCGGATTGGGAAACTGTCATTTGATAATTGACAGAACACTTGCACCTTCGCTCAGAAAACAAAAAGTTTTGAAAAATATCTATCGCAAACAACTTTTTTCTGTTCGCCTAAGGTTGATAGTTTTTGAAGGCTGGTAAGTAGCAAAACAGTTCTCAGCATAGTATACTCAATTAGCTGTCAAACAAACTTGCAAACTAAATGACAGACACGGGAATTATCTCCACAAAATGTGGAGCTCCACATTTTGTGGAGGGAGAAATGAAATGAAAACTGCCGCGAACGACCTACAAAATGGCATTCATGAACGGCGAAAAGCAGATCATATTCGTATCAATCTGGAAGAAGACGTTTCATTTAAACGGACTCGCTCTGGGCTTGATAACTATTTTTTTATGCATCAAGCGCTTCCGGAGATTGATTTAGATGCAGTTGATACCACAACCTCATTATTTGGGAAACGCCTCAACAGTCCTATTTTGATTTCCTCTATGACGGGCGGAACCGCTGAAGCCAAAAATATTAACGTTATGCTAGCAGAGGCAGCTCAAGAAGCTGGCATTGCCATGGGCTTAGGGTCTCAAAGGGCAGCGATTGAGGATGACCAACTGGCTGAAACTTATAAGGTTCGTCAGGTGGCCCCAGATGTCCTCTTATTTGCCAATGTAGGTGCTGTACAGCTCAATTATGGGTACGGCATCAAAGAATGCCAAAAAGCGGTTGATATGTGTGAGGCTGATGCCTTAATTTTACACTTCAACGCCCTTCAAGAGGCGGTACAACCTGAAGGTGACGGTAATTTTGCCACGCTTCTACCAAAGGTTGAGCAAATTTGTCAAAAATTATCGGTTCCCGTGATTGCCAAAGAGGTGGGCTGGGGGTTTTCAAAAGAGGCGGCGCGCGGTCTAAAAAATGCTGGGGTTGCAGCCATTGATGTGGCTGGGGCAGGCGGAACATCCTGGAGTCAGGTGGAAATGTATCGCGCCCCAACAAAGCGCCTGGCCCGCGTGGCCGGTGCATTTATTGATTGGGGTATTCCAACGGCCGTTTCTATCAAATATTGCAGAGAAGTTGCCCCTGAACTTCCCTTGTTTGCCAGTGGTGGTATATACAACGGCATCGATATTGCGAAATGCATTGCCCTCGGTGCCAACCTTGTGGGGTTAGCCGGCCAATTCCTCAAAGCGGTTGATCAGGGTGGCGTTGCCGCTGTCGTAGAATTGGCAGAAACCTTAACGGATGAACTGCGCGTGGCTATGTTCTGTGCCGCTGCTGATTCCATCTCCGCTTTATCAGAAACCAAGCTTTATACAGAGTTTTAAGTTATGAATGCACTGCAAGACTGTACGGCCCACATGCTTCCTGCCCTTGAGAAAGAGATGCGCCTTGTTTTAAAAGAGGAAGAAAAAGCCAAAGACCCATTTTATGGTATGTTGCACTATCACATGGGTTGGGTCGATCAGGAGTTCAACCCAATTACAGGTAAAGCTGGTAAAAGAATACGGCCGTTGCTCTGTCTTCTTAGCTGTGAAGCAGCCGGTGGTGATTGGGAGCAGGCGATTCCGGCTTCCTCAGCTATTGAGCTAGTCCATAACTTCTCGCTGATCCATGATGATATCGAAGACAAAAGTCCGACCCGCCGAGGTAAAGCGACGATTTGGACGATTTGGGGCATGGAACAAGCCATCAACATTGGGGACACGATGTTCGCCCTATCTCATTTGGCAATGGCCCGTTTAGCAGACCGCGGGGTTGCCCCTCAAATCACTGTGGATGCCTTACGACGCTTTGACGAAACGTGCGTGGCACTGACCTACGGCCAATATCACGATATGGATTTTGAAAACCGGCAGGTCGTCTCGGTTGATGATTACTTGGGCATGATTACGGGCAAAACGGCCGTTTTACTCTCCCTATGCGCCGAACTTGGCGCACGAATTGCGGGCAAGGGAGAGAAGGCTCAGCACCATTACGGTCAGTTTGGCCTCAAATGCGGCCTTGCTTTCCAAGTCATCGACGATATTCTAGGCATTTGGGGAGATGAGGCCAAAATCGGCAAGTCTGCCTCAACAGATCTACTGACCAAAAAGAAAACATTGCCTGTTTTATTCGGTTTGGAAAATGATGCCAACCTACGCACGCTCTACCAGTCAACGAATAACCCCGACGAAGCATTTGTTGAAGAAGCTACCGCCCGCCTTACAGAAGTTGGCGCGCTTGATTTTGCAAAAGAAAAGGCATCAGAATACTCTCATGATGCCCTTCATCATCTTGAGTCTGTTGAGCCGAGTGGTGACGCTGGAGAAGCAATTTATCAGTTAACCGAAATGCTGTTGAAGCGTGACTTTTAGTGTCTTGATTTCAGTCACCAATTATTTAAGCCCATCAATTCGATTGGAAATATGTTCCACCGCTAACAGGTAGCGGGTTTACTTTGCGGCATGTGATGCCTTTTCAAAATATGCCATAGCATCTTCTTCTCAACCCAGTAACTGCTCTATTACCCCTAAACCAAAAAGTGCTTCTGCTGTCAATTCACTATGAAAGATATGTTTTAATATCCCAATCCCTTTTGAAAACTGGGCTTCTTTCCAACAAATTTCAGCAAGGGCACAAACCGAATTAATGATTGACTTTTGATGATGTTGATACTCATGTTTGTTACCCAGCATTCATTCCTCCTTCAGAAACAAAAAAAACGGCCGTTTCTTGCGAAACGGCCGTTTTCAATAAAACCTTAAGTTTTAGAAGTTGTGCTTAAGCCTTACGACTCATCCTCATCTGATGGCATTGGTGGCAAAGGTGGTTTAATAGCAGAATCTGCCGCCGCCGCCGCAATCGCCGCCAAAATCTCATCATCCGTATTGTCGTCAATGAGCGTACCAGAGAGATCCATTGGCATCAGTTCTTCAAACTCTTCAACTTCTTCCAAGGCCGCCATTTTATCTCTTTGCGTATGATGCAAATCGAAGCCTGTACCGGCAGGAATCAGCTTACCAATAATCACATTCTCTTTCAAGCCAACCAGAGCATCTTCACGACCAGCAATCGCCGCACCGGCTAATACTTTAATCGTGTGCTGGAATGAACTAGCAGATAAGAAGCTATCTGTGTTTAGAGCCGCTTTGGTAATACCTAGCAACACTTGGCGTGCTTCAGCAGGTTGACCACCCTCTTCCACGATTTCTTCATTCGTTTCGAGGAATGTAGCCGACTCAACTAGCTCACCAGGAAGCATCTCAGTGTCACCAGAAGCCGTTATCATCACTTTACTCATCATTTTGCGGATAATTACCTCAAAATGTTTGTCGTGAATGTTCTGACCCTGCGGACGATAAACTTGTTGCATTTCGCGAAGAAGATAATGCGTTACAGCATCTTGACCCAATACCTCCAAAATACGATGCGGATTCTTAGACCCTTCAGTCAACTGGTCACCAGGGTTAACCTGCTGCCCATCCGTAATCAACATACGCATACCGGCTGGAATTTCATAGTCATGCTCTTCGTTGCTTTCCCAGACGATACGGACACCGTCATCATCAACAACGGCGCGCCCCGTATTGCGGGCGGTTAACACGTCGTCATCTTTTTCTGCAACAATGCTGCCCATTTCTACGCTGGCATTATTCTTGATCTTGACGCTCCATCCTTCAGGGATTTCATACACATCATCAACCAGTTTATTTTCAGTAATGAAAACGTGCCGCACACCGTCAACTACACGGATTTCAGCCAGACCACCAACTTCGGTCATAACGGCTTCACCCTTTGGCTTTTGGCGGGCTTCAAAAAGCTCTTCAACACGTGGGAGACCCTGCGTGATGTCACCACCGGACTGTGCCGTACCACCAGTGTGGAATGTACGGAGTGTCAGCTGGGTACCAGGCTCACCAATTGATTGAGCAGCCACAATACCCACGGCCACACCGCGCTGTACCATTTGGCCGCGTGCTAGGTCGATGCCATAACATTTAGCGCAAATACCGCGGCGCATTTCACAGGTCATTGGCGAAAAGACGTAAAGTTTTTCAAAACCTGTTTCATCGACGTAGTCAGCCTCTTTGTCGGTGTAAATCTCACCTAATTCGATAATAACTTCGCCCGTTTCTTCATCAACAACAGTTTCAGCTGAAACGCGCCCTAAGACACGTTCTGCTAATGTTTGTTTCCCAAAGTTTTCGGAGCGGCGGATATAAATCCCTTTGTTAGTGCCACAATCTTCCTGCATGACAATCATGTCTTGAGCAATATCAACCAAGCGACGGGTTAGATAACCAGCATCTGCCGTTCGGAGTGCTGTATCAGCCAAACCTTTACGCGCGCCATGTGTCGAGATGAAATATTCAAGGGTGTCGAGCCCTTGACGGAAGTTTGATTGAATCGGTACCGGAATAATGCGACCTTGGGGGTCAGCCATCAAACCACGCATACCGGCTAGCTGAGTAATCGGGCCAAAGCCACCTTTACCAGCACCTGAGATCGCCATAACAGCAATTGGGCTAGCTGGGTCAAGTGCGCCACGAACGGCCGTTTCTACCTGCGCCTTGGCATCATTCCATTGCTCAATCGTGCGCATATATTGTTCTTCTTCGGTCAGCAAACCGCGACGATATTGACGGTCAATTTCATTCACCCGCTTCAAAGCGTTGTCCAAAATCTCTTGTCGTTCATCAGGAATAGTCAAGTCTGCAACTGCAATTGTCGTTCCAGAAACAGTGGCGTATTTAAAGCCTAGGTTTTTGATGTGGTCCACGAGTTCAATGGTTACCTCATCACCCAAACGGCGATAAACGCGGTTAATCAGGGCATTAACCCCACCTTTATCCAAAACTTCGTTGACGAATTGGAACTCTTCTGGCATGTGCATGTTAAACAACACGCGCCCAGGAGAGGTTTCGATCATACGGTAGCGCGGTTTATTGTCAGCATACCGAACGCCATCATCTTTGAAGTAAGTATTTGTCAACAAATTGATTTTGGCATGGATATCAACCAAGCCAAGTTCATAAGCGGCTTCTACTTCTTCAAGCGTACCGAACGTCTGGCCTTCACCGAAACGGCCGTCGCGCATCAAAGTAATGTAATAGACACCCAAAACCATATCTTTTGAAGGACCAACAATGGGACGACCATCAGCTGGTTTCAACAGGTTTTTGGTTGCCATCATCATCGATTTCGCTTCATTGACTGCTTTTTCAGACAGCGGCACATGAACAGCCATTTGGTCACCATCAAAGTCAGCATTAAACGCTGAACAGACCAATGGATGCAGTTGAATCGCTTTACCTTCCACCAAAATCGGCATAAAGGCTTGAATACCTAGGCGGTGAAGCGTCGGTGCACGGTTCAACAAAATGGGACGGCCTTGAATAACCTCTTCAACCACTTCCCAAACTTCTGGCTGTTGACGCTCAATAAATCGCTTGGCCCCTTTCACATTGCTAGCGTAGCCATATTCAACCAGTTTGCTAATGACAAACGGGCGGAACAGCTCTAAAGCCATGTATTTAGGTAAACCACACTGACCCAGTTTCAATTTTGGACCCACAACGATTACCGAACGTCCAGAGTAATCAACACGTTTACCCAACAAGTTACGGCGGAAACGACCTTTCTTCCCTTTCAACATATCAGAGAGAGATTTCAATTCACGGCGACCGCGACGACTTAACGCTTTACCTCGTTGGCTGTTGTCAATTAAGCTATCAACCGCTTCTTGAAGCATGCGCTTTTCGTTACGGACGATAACGTCAGGTGCACCAAGCTCAAGCAATCTTTTAAGACGATTGTTGCGGTTAATCACGCGACGATAAAGGTCATTCAGGTCAGAGGTAGCAAATCGGCCACCATCAAGCTGAACCATCGGACGCAAGTCTGGCGGGATAACCGGCAATACGGTTAGAATCATCCATTCAGGACGATTACCACTTTTGCGCAATGATTCTACAACCTGCAAACGTTTGGTAGCCCGCTTTGCGGCTTGTTTTGAACGCGTTGTGCGAACTTCACGCCACAGTTCACGGGATAGCTTATCAAGATCCATTTTGCGCAAAATTTCATAAAGTGCTTCGGCACCCATATCTGCGCGGAAAACGTTTCCAAACTTGCTTTTGAATTCACGGTAATCGTTCTCGTTTAGGAAGGTCATTGGTTCCAAGCTTTCAAGCTGGTCCCGGTTAACCTGCGCCTGTTGACGAAGACGATTCAGTTTAACGGAAAGCTGATCTCGCAAATCCTCACCCACTGAATCACTTTCTGAACGAAGCTCTTCAAGTTCTTTTTGTAGGATGGCAACTTGGGTTTCTTGATCTTCTTCAAACTGCTGTTGAACGACATTCAGGCGCTCAGTGGTAACTTCCTGAACCATGACTGAATGCTCTCGGCCAATGACGTCATCTGCCTTAACGATGACATCGTCACCTAGAATAATATCTTCGGTCGCTTTTTCACCCCGAAGATTTTCTATTTTTTGCTCAGCAGCTTTTGCTTCACGAATCACTTCATCCGTAATGGCTGCTAAACGATCATCAAAGGTTGCATTAAGCTCTGTTAGCTTCGCTTCAACGGCTCCAATTTGGCCAGACCCACCTGATGTGGCCTCACCAATGTTATCCTGAAGCTCTTGTTCTAATTTGAGCTCTGCTTCTTTAAGTTCTTCTTCTAAACGATTTAATGCCCGTTGACGTGCTTCATCATCAACGGAGGTAATCACGTACTGAGCAAAATATAAAACGCGATCAAGGTTACGGCGGGATACATTAAGTAACAAACCCATATGGCTTGGCACGCGACGAGTGTACCAAACGTGCGCCACAGGTGCGGCTAATTTCAAGTGACCCAATCGTTCACGACGAACCGAGGAACGGGTAACTTCAACACCGCATTTGTCACAAATGATGCCTTTGTAGCGAATGTTTTTATATTTTCCACAATAGCATTGATAATCTCTTGTAGGACCAAAAATTGCTTCACAAAACAAACCATCTTTTTCAGGACGCAAACGACGATAGTTGATAGTTTCTGGTTTTGTAACCTCACCATACGACCATGATAAGATATGCTCTGGGGATGCTAAACTAATACGCAACGAGCGGAATTCTGTTGTCTCCACTAAATGACCTCCCAAGGAAATTGATGCTCCAACCCTTCATACACTCTTCAAAAAAATTTTTCGGCAATTGGGGAATGACTGTGCTTTGAAACACAGAAAGAGAGCGTTAGGCAAAAAACGCCAACGCTCTCGACTACTTACAAAACAGTATCATAACTTATCTTAATTATAAAGGCAGTTATCAATGTGTCAACAGCTATACATAAAAAGTTCATTAAAATTGCCGAACGAATATTGTATCAAAACGGCCGTTTTTTGCAAAGACCTATTCTTCTGACTCAGATTCGGCATTTTTTCCAACACCTGGCTCGATAACCGAACCACAAAACTCACAGGTATAGCTGATGATCCCACGGGGCTGTGGCGGAACAGTGGCAAAGCAGGTGGGGCACAGTTCGGGAAAAGAAGCGGCCGTTTCTTCAGCCACATCAATCTCGTCAAGATATTCATCCGCCCGCTCTTTATCAATATCGCCCGTTTGCACCCGCTTGAGCATTGCGGCCCAATCTTCTGAACGTTGACCATCCAAGTGGAATCGTGCTCTGGAAACTGGGGCTGATGCGGAGCATATCAGGCTCAAAATATCATCTTTGCCCATACCTAAGAAGCCCCCTTCTTTGGCGTGTTCCACTGAATCAATATCGTGAACGGAAATTTCAAGCTTTAGCTCTTGAATCATTTCTGATTCAACTTTAAATAGGCCAAACCGTTTCTTAGTAACCACTTCTTCTCGTTGCTCAAAAAGTAGCCGCTGATCCGTGAGAACCAAGATTCCATCTGGCCCATCCTCACCATCCTGCTGCCACTCGGCGTTTACCACCAGCAGCGGCCCTTCAGCTTCACGCATGATGATAGCTTGCGAATCATCTAGGATATCTAGCATCGAATTTTGTTTGCGAATTTGCCAAGCAATGCGATCAAGCGATTGATCAATGCCGCTGTATAAGCCAGAAACGGCCGTTCTGGCTGACTGCACTTCCCTTTCTAGTGAATCAACCGCCATGTCCACATTGCTAACAGCAGAGGAATTTAATCGATTCCCAAGAGAGTTTATTCGTCTTTCAACCTGATCCATTTCGGAATCCAGGCGACGAACATGATTTTTTAACGCCACATCAATGCGGGGTCGAACATCATCCCACTGATCGTCAATCGCCTCAAGCTCATCTTCAATTTGACCTGAATGAACATAGCCACGCGTGCGCAGCGTTTCCAAAGCGATGGGCAATTGAATCAATTGCTTATCAATTTCACCAATCGCGTCATAAATATCAGGCAGTTGAGCAGCCCCTTCTAGGCGAGCAAATTGATTTCGAGATTGATTTAACTGCATCATCAAGCTGTCTTGTTGTGACGACGATTCGGTGCGAGGCATTGACCGGGTTCCACCGGTCGATTTTGCGCGAGGCATTGAGCGATTGCCTGATGCTTGAGACCGAATTGAGGGAGAAGTTTGGATCGTCCGACGAGGCGGCGCTTTGGGCAATGGGTTACGTTTAACCTTTGATTGGCGCGAGCTAGATCGCACCGATGGTCGCGTTCGTTTCACGCCGCTCCCGCGACGGGTCGAAGACGTCCCGCGACTCGCCGGTCGGCGAGAAGATGTGGTGCGGCTTTTAGATCTTGGTCTGCCTCGAGGACTGCTTTTACGCTTTGACATAGATTATTCTCCAAACACAAACTTCATTTTGATAGTTACCGTACGATGAGTCGTTTACTTACCCAACAGGGGGCATCGTTTCTATGATTCGCTTCCTGTCGTAACTTCACCAATCGTATGGCGCAAATAAGCTTCAATAAACCCATCCAAATTCCCATCAATAACCGATTGAGCGTTCCCAACTTCAAACCCGGTGCGATGGTCTTTAACCATCTTATAAGGATGCAGCACATAGGAACGAATTTGGCTGCCCCAGCCTGCGTCAACGTCTTCCCCCTTGAGGTTAGCCATCTCAGCCTCTTGCTTTCGTCGCTCAAGATCAAGCAGTTGAGACTTAAGAATGTTCATGGCAACCTGCATATTCTGGGTTAGAGAGCGTTGATTTTGGCAAGAAACAACGATGCCTGTGGGGTGATGGGTAATCCGAATCGCTGTTTCGTTCTTTTGGACGTGCTGACCACCAGCCCCGCTGGCTCGAAAGCGATCGATTCGTAAATCTTTATCATCGATTTCAATCTCAATTTCTTCTGCCACATCAGGCCACACTTCCACTTTTGCAAAAGAGGTGTGGCGGCGGTTTGAGGAATCAAATGGAGAGATGCGTACCAACCGATGTACGCCGCGCTCTGACTTTAAACGGCCGTATGCATATTCCCCTTTAAATGAAATCATTGTGCTTTTCAAGCCAGCCTCATCACCAGACGAGTAATCAATAATTTCAATTTTCAGATCATTTGCTTCAGCCCAGCGCATGAACATCCGCTCGAGCATCTGTGCCCAATCTTGGGCTTCTGTTCCCCCAGCACCTGCGTGCAAAGCAAGAATTGCATTTTCATTATCGTATTTTTCTGAAAAAAGTGTCTCAAATTCTAATTGTTCAACCAGCTTCTCAATCTCTTGCGATTCACTTTCGATGTCATCAAGTAACGCGTCATCCTCCATCATAGCGAGTTCAAGTGTATCTTCTAATCGCTGTGATAGATTTTTCCACACATCAACTTGGCCTCGAAGCGTCGTAATTTCGCGCATTGCTGCCTGTGCTTTGGTTGAATCATCCCAAAATCCAGGCTCTGCAGATATGATTTCTAACTGAGTTAGCTTATCTTCCTTGACCTCTAAGTCAAAGCCGCCTCCGCAATATGTTCACGGTTTCTTGTAGCTTTTCTAACTTTGCGCTTATTGGCTGCATTTATAGGATTCCTTTTAATGTGTTAATTATTAGTGTACTGGTCTCTTGGTTGATTAAGAGGGTTGGAGATTGAGAGATTCCTGAGCTAAACCCAAAATACTTTCTACGCCACTCTTGACTCTATTCTTTCTACTCAAACAAACTCTCAACAAACTCATCGGCATTGAATGGAGCAAGGTCAAGAATGCCTTCACCAGTCCCAATAAAACGGACGGGAACACCAAGCTCTTTATTAATGGCAAATACCATTCCCCCTTTAGCCGTCCCATCTAGCTTGGTTAGGATGACACCAGTCACACCGACTGATTCTTTGAAGTTCTTGGCTTGTAAAAGCGCATTCTGACCGGTTGGCGCATCAAGAACTAAAAGCACCTCATGTGGAGCCTGATGAACGCTTTTTTGGCAGACGCTTTTAACCTTTTCAAGCTCTTTCATTAAATTATATTTTGTATGAAGACGACCTGCTGTGTCAATAAAAAGCAAATTGTAGCCCCGAGCACGAGCAGCTCGAATGCCATCATAGGCTACCGCACCAGGGTCGCCATTCGGTTGTCCAGAAATGACCGGCACTTCTGCCCGTTCTCCCCAAATCTTCAGCTGATCAATCGCGGCAGCTCGAAAGGTGTCTGCAGCTGCCAAGATCACTTTTTCGCCCGCTTCTTGATAACGATGTGATAATTTACCTATCGTTGTTGTTTTACCTGACCCATTGACCCCCACAACCATCACGACCGTCAATAAGCGATCATCATCTAGATTGAATGGGGGCTGTTCCCCAAGGATGGCACGCAGTTCCTCCTTTAGGGCATTAAATAGCTGGTCTGCTCTGATTAAGCCTTCTTTGCGAACACGTTCTTGTAATGTATCAATAATCTCTAAAGTGGTCGGCACGCCAACATCGGCTTGCACAAGCAGGGCTTCTAAGTCTTCCCAAGTCTCTTCATCAATGTCACCAGCCCCAAGCACTGAGGCAATTTGCCCAAATACAGACGCTCTTGTACGCGTCAAGGAGTCTCGAATACTTTTAAACAATGGCTATTCCTCTATGGATGAAATCTTTTGATTTATTTGAGTTCAGAAGTTGCGCAAATGGGTTGGTAAATTAATCCAAAATGCCAAAAGAACAAACGTTGAGCCACACATGCGATGGCTATCTTTACTCAAAATAACAGTATAGCACTTCTTAAGTAAAGAGTCTGTTAGATTCCTAAATTGAATTTGAGGTTGATACAAAAATCTATTGCTATTTGAGGTCAGAGATATCAGCAATTTCGCCATCGGTTGTTAACTGCTCAACGCGCAATGAGGCATCAGAAAGCTGTGTTTGACAAAGCTGAGCCAGCTTTTGCCCTTGTTCAAATAAGTTGAGGGAGTCTTCAAGATTTAGCTCGCCAATTTCTAATTTGGTTACAATCTCTTCAAGCTGTTGCAAAGCTTCTTCAAAAGGTAGAGTTTCAATTTCTGACATAGGATTCACACCTGTCTTTACCAATCGCCAATAAATGGGGCTTGGTTATTAGATAAATATTCGTTGAGTCGATTTTTCGTACCGGGAGATATGTTATCAGGAAGCTGATTGAGATCAAACAATTTCGCTTCTACAATTTCGCGGTCGTTTGGGCCTTTGTAGTCAAAGTTGGTACTAAGCATAACCACCACGTGATCGTTTTTCTTTTCGTTGATAGAAGAGTAAGTGCCAAATAGCTGCAAGTTAGCCAATGTTGCACCTATTTCTTCACGGCATTCGCGACGAATGGCCGTTTCCAAAGTCTCGCGTCGCTTGACACCACCTCCGGGCAAAAACCAGCCATCTTGATAGCTGTGTTTAACCAAAAGCACTTTCTTATCCAGAATGAGCAATGCTTTAACACCCAACGTCAATGGCTTAAACACCTGCCAATAAATCGTGGCGGCGCGGTACATGAGCTTCAAGCGCAGGCTCATTGGTTATCAAAGACCTCAGGATTGACCATTGTTAACGGCCGTTCTCCGGCAAAATAAGCCAGCACATTGTTCACGGCAATATCAGCCATTTTGTGGCGGGTATCGATCGTGGCGCTGCCAATATGCGGTGTCACAACCAGCTTATCATGAATATCTGCCAAGCCCGCCACCATTTTGGGCTCAAATTCAAAGACATCCAGCGCTGCACCTCGAAGAAGTCCCGTCTTGAGCGCAGTCACTAAATCGGCCTCTTTCACAACGGGTCCTCTTGCCGTGTTAATCAGACAGGCCGTTTGTTTCATTTTCCGAAAAGTATTGATATCAAACAGATGGGTCGTCTCAGGAGTTAAAGCAACATTGACCGATACAAAATCACTTTTAGCAAGCAACTCGTTAAAAGAAACAAATGTTGCTCCAAATTCAGCAGCGGCGGCCTCATTTTGGCTTCGACCACAATATAAAATCGGCATGCTGAATCCTAGTGCACCTCGACGTGCGACGGCCGTTCCAATGCGCCCCATTCCCACAATGCCTAACGTTTTGCCGCACACATCCATCCCCAACATATCAGGAAAAAGCTCAAAGCGAGTATATTTTTCAGCCCGCATGTAGCTATCTGATTCAGGAATACGGCGGGCAATTGCCAAAAGGAGCGCAAATGCCAAATCGGCTGTTGTTTCAGTCAGGACATCTGGGGTGTTGGTCACAATAATGCCACGCTCAGTAGCGGCTTGAACGTCGATATTGTCGTATCCAACCGCTACATTCGCAATCAGCTTTAAATTAGGCAGCGCATCCATCACCTCGGCACTCATTTTGTCGCTTAACAAGCAAACAAGGGCTTCTGCGTTCTTTGCATTGGCAATTAACATTTGTTGGGTCCACGACACATCAGGTTTGTTATGCGAAAAGCCAAGCCTAGCGTGCGTTAGCTTAGCAACGGCTGTTTCCCCAATATTCCGCGTGATAACCAATTGACTCATGATGAAGGTTTATCCTCCGTAGTTTCTTGAATGATCGCTTTAACCGTGCCGTTAGCGAGCTGGATTTCCACAGCCATGCCTGACTGAATATCCGCAACATGACGCAATAAACGGCCGTTTTCATCCCGCACGATGGCATAGCCACGCCCCAGCGTCGCCAAAGGACTCATCGCTTCAAGCTCAGCGCTGACCCGTTCAAAGTGGGTTCGCTTTTGTTCGAGCAGCCGATACATGATGTTGTCCAATCGAATCATCAGTGTGTCTAACTTCTGACTATTGTTGTCAACAGCCCGTTGGGGATTCAATAGCTGGAGCGATTGGGCGAAAGATTGCAGTTTAAGCTGGGCATTTGTGAGCCGATCTGTCATTTCAATGGCCAAACGCTGCTGGATCGATTGGATGCCCACGAGCAGCTCTTCTCGATCGGGCACGGCAAGCTCCGCTGCAGCTGAAGGGGTTGGTGCTCTTAAATCTGCTACAAAATCGGATATTGTAAAATCGATCTCATGCCCTACTCCGCTAATAATGGGATGTTTAGCATTAAAAATGGCTCGGGCAACCTCCTCATCGTTAAATGCCCATAAATCTTCGATTGCCCCCCCGCCTCGCGTTACCAAAATCGTGTCGATATCATTACGACCGTCTAGCCATTTTAAAGAGCGAACAATTTGGGCGGGAGCCTGATTCCCTTGTACCAAAGTTGGCGCCACTAAAACTGAAACTAGCGGATAACGACGGCGAAGCACATTAACAATATCACGCAAGGCGGCCGCATCTGCTGAAGTGACAATACCAATCTTTTGGGGAAAGCGGGGAATGGGTTTTTTGTGGCTAGGGTCAAATAAACCCTCTTCTTCAAGCTGATTGCGCAGGCGTTCAAAGGCAACTGCTAAATCACCTCG
>JBCCFD010000036.1:0-29923 GCA_039029915.1 Chloroflexota bacterium | reverse complement strand
GACGCGATTGCTATTTGAAAATGGGGATGCGGCTCCTAAAAGAAGACGCCTATCTCGCTTGTTTTTGCCGGATAAAATAGATGGCCGTTCCCCAACCCCCAAAGAGCGTCCCAACGAACTGGATATTGATCTTGTCTCTGCCATGATTCGACCGGGCGGGAACTTTGATCAGGCGTTCGAGGCGTTTGAATATCGTCCTCAGCAGGTTGAAATGCTTGAAACGGTTGTTTCAGCCCTCAATCACGGGGCACATTTGATGGTGGAAGCGGGAACCGGCACTGGGAAGAGTATGGCTTACCTGATCCCAGCTGCTTTCTGGGCCAGCGAAAACGGCCGTCGTGTTGTCATCTCTACCGCCACCATTAATCTTCAGGATCAGCTTGTTCAAAAAGACGTTCCGGAACTGTTGCGCTTGTTACCCTTGGATGTTCGGGCGGCTGTACGAAAAGGGCGAAGCAACTACATTTGTACCCGACTGTTCCAACAAATGCGTCATACTGGCCCCAGCAACGATGATGAAATGGCGCTCTTCGCTCGGATTATTCAATGGCTTCCCACCACCAAAACGGGGGATGTGGCTGAGTTACCCCTGCGTACGCCGGGTGAGCGTATTGCTTGGACCCGCATGAATGGTGAGAGCGCTAGTTGTACTCAAGACCACTGTGCGGCTGAAAACTGCCCGCTCCACGTGGCCAAGCGGCAAGCTGAAGCGGCCCACATTGTTGTGGTGAATCATGCGCTTTTGCTGTCAGATATGGCAAACAATAGCCACATCTTGCCTGAGTTTTATGATCTGATTGTGGATGAGGCGCATCATTTAGAATCGGCCGTGACGGGGGGCTTGAGCTTCCGAGCAGATAAGCGGTTTATGGAGTCGGTGATTGATGAAATTATTAAACCTCGTCAGGGAATCTTTGCAGATCTCCTCAAGCGGGTGAATGATGCGCTGCCCCCAGATTTTAGCCAGCAATTTACAAATATTGTGAACGGTATGCGCCAAGAGGCTCAGTTTGCCCAAGAGAGGCTCACTGAATTTTTTGCCATTTTGCGCCACTTTTTTGCCGATTCAATCAACATGAGAAGTCAATTTGCCCAGCAAATTCGTATCACTCCCGCGGTGAGGGTTCAGCCAGGTTACAATGAAATTGAGGCTACTTGGGATAATCTAAATAAGATTTTGAGCTCCGTCGTTGATGGCTTTATTAAAATGTCACAAGGGCTGCGTGAGGTATCTGAGCAGTATGATATTGAAGGGGGTGAGGATTTACAGCTGGCGTTAAGCAGCAACGGCCGTTCCCTTGAAGAAACCCGTTCAAATCTTGATGGCATCATTATCCAGCCTAAAGACGATATGATCTATTGGGTCGAAATATTTAGAGAGCGTATTTCGCTGCACGCCGCGCCGCTACACGTTGGCCCCCTCGTTGATGAAAATATCTTCCAAGCTAAAGAAACCGTCATCCTAACATCAGCTACGCTCAGAACGGCTGGCCCCGATGCCCGAGATGAGCCCAATTTTGCCTACATGCGAAACCGGCTTTATGCGCATGATGTGGATGAACTGGCCGTTGGCTCGCCGTTTGATTACAAAAACAACACCCTACTTTACCTCGTCACAGACATCCCCGAACCCAATCAGCCCGGCTATCAGCGATTTCTTGAAGGTGCAATTATTGATGTGGCGATGGCAATTAGTGGCCGCACTATGGTGTTATTCACTTCATATGGCCAGCTTGCCCAAACGGCCAAAGCGATTGAAGGCCCCCTTGCCAAAGCAGGCATTAGCACCCTAGCCCAAAAACAAGGCTCATCACGACAGCAGCTTTTAGAGCAGTTCAAACGACCTGATAGCAAGTCAGTTTTATTGGGTACAAAATCATTTTGGGAAGGGGTTGATGTCCCTGGAGATGCCTTACAGGCCGTATTAATTGCCAAAATCCCGTTTGATGTCCCCTCAGACCCAGTGTTTGCCGCTCGGTCAGAAACATTTGAGAGTTCTTTCTTTGAGTATTCGATTCCTGAAGCCGTGTTGCGTTTTCGACAGGGGTTTGGGCGCTTGAATCGGCGCGGTACAGACGAAGGGGTTGTGATCGTCTTAGATAAACGCATTTTAACCAAAAGGTATGGTCAAATGTTTATCGATGCTTTACCAGACTGTACCGTTCTCCGTCAAAAGGTAAGCCGCGTTGGCGAATTGACCGTGAGATGGCTAAATCGAGAAAAGTAAGCCCTGCGTCGTAAACTGTTTGATAGTCCCACCTTGCCTATTAATCTATGATTTGTCGGGATAGATAGCGTAAGTTGTCTTGTAAGTGATAAAAAAAACAGAAAGATTTCCTATATTCTCTTCTAACTATTACATTTATGATCGTTTTCGGATCGATATTTTTGTAAGTTAGATTGCAAGTAGGAATTTCAACAATTTTATCAGCAACTATCGCCCCAGCGCCGTAACAGTAAGCATTAGTTGTCTTTGTCACAGATGATGTTCCAGCAAAAAATGTAAAGACCTTTCAAAAAAAATTAGATTAACATGATATCTGAGTCCTCTACTTGCAGTTTGTGTGCTCTGCTGGATGCTCGGATATTTGTATTTTCACAGTTGCCCTAGTGTTCCGCCCATTATCAAATGATGGGAGTCTTAACGAACAGAACCTGAGGTTTCGTCAACCTGCTGCTTGGTTTTTATCTATCGAATGACGGTTGACGAAACATTAGTGTTCACCAAACTTATTTTGCTAGGGAAAACGGTGATTAGATGACTTGAAGGTGCACCAAATCTACCCGTCACTATTTGTTTGGTACATCACGAGTTACATAAATTTATTGACCCCCAATTTATTGATAGGAGAATTTTCATGTCTCGAATTTTAAAACGCCTTACCCTTCTTTCATTGATGTTGTTAACAGCATCTATGCTTTTGGCTGCCTGTGGCGGCGGTGATGAGCCAACGAGTGAAACCGGACGCACAGATGAAACGACTGACACTACGGAAGCCACAGACGATAGTAGTAGCGAACAAGTCGATGCCACAACGGATGAGCCAGAAGAAGAACCAACCGAGGAACCAACGGCCGTTCCTGAGCCAACCGAAGAACCAACGGCCGTTCCTGAGCCAACCGAAGAACCAATGGAAGAACCAACGCCAGAACCGGCCGCTGATTTTGCCCTTACAGGTGAATTCAACAGCCCTGCCGGTGGCTTTTCGCTTAATCATCCATCGGAATGGCTTGCCCAAGACCTGTTTGGGTTCGTTGTGCTCGTTTCTGATGAAGAGTTACTTGAAGCCGACGATTTTGGCTCAGATGGTGCTGCAGCTTTGATCGTCAGCGGTACACAGGAAGAACTCGAAATCTCTGATGATGATTTAGAAGGGGCCTTGAATGAAGGCTTTGAACAAATGGACTTTGGTGATGGCGAGGTTCTTGAAGAGCCACAAATTGTTAACATTAATGGTCAAGAAGGTGCTCGCATGGTTGTCAATATCGTCGATGATATTGAAGTGACCAGCGTCATCTATGTTTTGTTCTCTGGTGAAAGGGTGGCTATTTTCATGGGTATGTCCCCTCCAGTAATGGCAGAAGAAAACATCCCACTTTTTGACGCAATGGTGCAAACGCTTGTTTTGTCAGAACCGGAAGAAGATGCATTTGAAACCGGTATCGATTTAGGCGGCCCTGGTGTTGGTGAAGTCGAAGGTTTCCTCCTCTTTGGTGACGATGTCATCGGCACAATTGGCGAATCAGGCAGCTCTACTTGGGATTTTGTGGGTATTGCTGGTGAAACTGTTGACATTCTTGTATTACCTAGCTCAGATGACTTAGATGTTGTTGTTGATGTTGTAGACATCGACGGAAACTCAATATTGCCAAATGGCGCAGTTGATGATGCGTTTGGTGCAGAAGAGATTCTCGGTTTAGAAATTGTTGAATCTGGCACATTCTACGTTGTGGTGTCTGGCTTTGATTCAACCGATATGGGTGAATACAACCTGATCTTTAATGAAGCAGGTGCCGTAGCAGTAGAATCTGGTGGCGGTGACAGTTCGTCTGGACTTGACCCAGTTTCTGCTGGTGTAGTGAGCTATGGGCAATCCATTGTGGGTGCTGTAACGGCCGAAACCGCGCTGCCAAGCTACGCTTTCACTGGCTCCGCTGGCGATATCGTGAGCGTTGTTGTCGACCCTGTCGCTGAATTGGACGTTGTGGTTGACGTGATTGATTCACTGGGTAACTCAATTATATTTGCCGGTTCTGATAATAACTTTGGTCAGGAAATCCTGATGGTAGAATTGCCAGAAGATGGCGAATATCGCGTTGTTGTCTCCGCATTTGACGAAACTGTTACCGGTGAGTTTGAAGTAACACTTGGTGGTCCTGGTGGTTCAGTTATCTTTGCTGATGACCAATTAGAAGAAGACGCTGAAGAGCACGCCTTCCCCTTCAACGCCTTAGAAGGTGATATTGTTAATTTGGTTGTCATTCCTGACGGCGAATTTGATGCTGTTATTCAGCTCTTTGATGAAGATACCGATGAAGAGCTGTATCGAATCGATCGCTCATTTGGGAATGAAGCATTAGGCTACATCATTCCAGAATCTGGGAACTATTACTTCTTAATAACAGGTTTTGTGGCTGACGAGGACAATACTGAAGGCGGCAGCAATCTTGGTAACTATGAAGTGATGATGATGGGCTCTGATTTTGTTCTGAGTGAAACAACGGTTGGTGATACTATCAACGGTGTGTTTAGCCCTGAAGATGGCATCATTCAATTCTTCATTGATTTAGATGCTGGCGACGTACTTAATTTAACATTAGAAACCCGCTCTGACCTTGATGGTGTGATTGAAATCATTGATTTAGACGACAATGTTGTCGCATCTGTTGATGATAACATCGCCGGTTCAAATGAAACGTTGTCTTACACTGCTGAGGCAGATGGAATCGTATTGATTGTTGTTAAAGAATTCTTTGGTCTTTCTGGTCCATTCACTTTAACTGTTGACAATTAAGAGCATGATATTGAACACTCAGTAATGAGATGTTGACAACCTAAAATGGAAAGGCTGGTACCACAAAAGTACCAGCCTTTTTTTATTGGTTTTATTGTACGATTTTGGCATGAATCAACAGAAATTTTCAATGAAGTTTTTGTGGTTAACGGCCGTCACAATGTTTATGATAATTGGATGTCGTCAGGCCGACTCTGAAGAGGGGGCAGGCTTCATCTCCTTTCAACAACAGTCAACCGGAATCTCTTTTGATTATCCAGAAGATTGGGTGCAAAAAGAGTTGACGCGTGAGATATTGTTGGCCTCATCTCAAACTTCCCTAGACGAAAACCAGTTCCATGAAGCGGCGGGCTTAGTAATTTTTATGGAGGAACAAAGCGTAGTGGGGCCGGATTTAGAATACTTTATGCGTAAGTACGTTATCCAGGATGAGATGCGGTATTTAACTGCTATTCGACCTGACAAGCTCGAAATAAACGGCCGTGAAGCCGTTGGCGTCAAATTTTCCCGCCCACAGGGCGATTTAGATGCCATCATCGGCGTCTTACTCATTCAGTTGGAAGAAGATGAAGGGGTTATTTTTGTTCAATATGTCCTAGATTCGACAAGCGAAGATGAACTTTTACCTCAAATAGATCGCATCATCGAAAGTATTGATGTGTCTTCATAAATAAATCTTAGAAAATCGTATCCATCTATTCTCTCCTGGGTTATAAAATTTGGTTTCGGGTTAATCATCACCAATATTCTGGATTGACCCAATATGAGGAGCAATGAGATGGCAGATCGAAAACGTGTCGTCATTACCGGTATGGGTACCTACAATCCATTAGGGAATGATGTCGAAACAACATGGGAGCGGGTAACTAAAGGGGAAAGTGGGATTCGTCGCATTACTCGATTTGATCCCAGCGAGTTTAAAACACAGTTTGCAGGTGAGGTCGACGGATTTGAACCAAAGTCTATGTTTGGTCGCAAAGAAGTACGCCGCATGTCGCGCATGACGCAGCTAGCCCTTGCCGCCACCCAACAAGCCCTAGATGATTCAAAAATTGATTTAGATAAAACAAACAAAGACCGCGTTGGGGTTGTTTTAGGGAGCGGGATGGGCAGTCTCGATCCCGTTATAGATAACGTCAATGTCTTCAATGACCGAGGCCCATATCGAGTAAGCCCATTTTTTGTGCCCATGATGTTGGCAGATACACCTGCCGCAACCATTTCAATTACACACGGTTTTCGTGGCCCCAATATGTCCGTAGCCACTGCTTGTGCAACCGGCAATAATGCCCTTGGCGAAGCCGCCCGGATTATTCAGCAGGGGGATGCAGATATTATGGTTGCCGGCGGTTCAGAGGCCTGCGTCTTGCCTTTGGTTTTAGCTGGGTTTAGCGTTATGCAGGCGCTTTCCACAAGAAACGATGACCCTCAAGGGGCATCCCGCCCCTTTGATCTCAATCGAGATGGGTTTGTGTTTGGTGAAGGTTCGGCCGTTCTGATTTTAGAATCGCTAGAAACCGCTCAGGCGCGAGGAGCTGAAATTTTAGGTGAGATTTTAGGATACGGTACCAGTGCGGATGCGTATCATATTTCCATGCCAGCTAAAAATGGGGAAGGCGCTATTTTATCAATGCAAAACGCCATTAATGATGCTGGGCTTGACCACAAAGAAATAGATTATGTTAATGCGCATGGTACCAGTACCCCACTGAATGATCGGGGAGAAACGGCCGCTATAAAATCTGTATTCGGTGAATATGCCTACGATTTAGCGGTTAGCTCTAGCAAATCGATGCACGGGCATCTGTTGGGGGCAGTGGGCGCTTTAGAGGCTATCGTCTGTGTCAAAGCGATTGAGGCTGGCGTCTTACCACCCACAATCAACTATGAAACGCCAGACCCGGAACTGGATTTAGATTATGTCCCCAACGAAGCTCGAACGGCTGACCTGAATGCAGTTATGTCAAATGGATTTGGCTTGGGTGGACACAACGCCACGCTAATTTTTGGGAAATTTAGTGAGTAAAAAAAGTGATAAGCGATTAGTAAGTGGGTAGATAGCAAAACACTTGCTTCTCACTTATCATGAACGTTTATGGCAATTCATCAATACGACGCAGCTTAGTTTCGATTTGCGATTCTGTATCTTGGAAGCTGTTATTTAGATGAGGATAAATGAGCCAGGCTAGCATTAAACCGAAGACGGCTCCCGTAAAGGTTCTTAAAAACGGCGAGCTTTCACGGATGGGGAATACGCCGCCCAAGAAAGCACCAAACCCTTCAGCCGCGCTGCCATCAATAGGGGTGGCGTAATAGCCAAATAGCTGTGAAAAGCCATCTAACCCAATTGGACCCATTCCAATCATAATGAAGGCCCAAAGTGGAATGGGCTTGATGTCATAGCGGCGGCGTAAAACGGCATAGATCAACCCCCCTATAAATAAAAACCCGTAAATGGCAATATCGCGCTCGCAGAGGGCCATTTTGTAACCAAGCTGCTCATTCCCTCTGAAATTACGGGCGGCAATGAAGAAGTCGGCCCAGTTGTCGTCTGCCACGCCTGCAAATTCGGGAATATCGGCCGTGTATGCTTCAAGCGGTGTTAACGAACTATCTGCTAGCTCACGCGGATAGGCGACTTGCTCACCGAACAAGAAAAATGATCGGGAAGCCATTTGGTGGCACATTGGGCTGTACATCGTGTAGATAACGCTGGCCGGGCCATTTACGCCAAAGTTCAATAGGATGGGGGCTAAAATAGGCAAGCCTACGTAAATGCCAACAACGAGATTGAAGAAGCTGACCCAATTTCTAGATAATCTATAAACAAATTTGTTGAGAGAGAGCGCAACATTGCGAGAACGTCCGGTGACGGGCTTTTTTTGGTTACTCATAAAGTTTATCCATCTTCAAAAAGTGTTGGGTCGGTATCTAATAAATATCCTTCAATTTGGGATTCTACCATGGGCCCGCGATGTAGAGCCGTCATTTCCCCCTCAGGGCTGATGAAGATTGTGGTTGGAAAGTTGACGGCACCATAAATCTGAGCAATCTGCCCATCTGTATCGAGGAGGGGGGTAAAAGTAAGGCCCATCTCATCATAAAAGAATGAACGCACAACATCAGGCGGTTCTTCTTGGTCGAGGGCCAAAATGACAAGCCCATCATCTTTGTGGGCATCGTAAATGGCTTGGAGCTCTGGCATTTCAATACGGCATGGGGCACACCAGGTGGCCCAGAAATTGATGATGACTGGCTGTCCTTCTAGGCTGCTTAAAGTGGTGGCGTTGCCATCTAAATCTTGAAGCGTAAAGTCAGGGACTGTGTCACCGATTTGGAGGGTGCTAAAGCCTGAGGGCAACACGGCCGTTTCTCCCTCAGCCTCTTCAAAAGCAGGCACCTGTTCAAGCAGAGAGTCTCCACCAAGCTGATCGGCTACTGATGGGGGTTGGGAAACGGCCGTTTCACCAGCATTCGAGCTAAATAGTTGACCGCCAAACAGGATGAACATAAAAGCAATACCCAAAAGAACAAATCCACCAATAACCAGCGGCAGATTTGGGCCTTTCTTTTCGGAGGGGGGTGAATTTTCAGACATAAGTTAAATTAATCTAAAAGCCTCTGAGGGTTCATTGAGCACAAACATTAGAATAACTCAGAATCTCAGAGGCTTAAGTGTAAGCGAATAAGTGGAGAACGAAAAGTTTTAGAAATAAAGTAGCTTTGCAAATCTTTGAATCAATCTGGATTAGCTAAATAGGTCGATTAACTGTTCTTCTAGCTCGATAAACCAAATGGCTAATTCCGGTGGAATGAGGCTGTTAAACTGAGCTAGCGTTCCATTCAGCATCAAAATTCCAATCATAATGAATAAACCACCACTGACAAGTTGCGTAGAGTGCAAATGAACGATCGTTTGTCGCTCACCGCTGCTTGTAAAGACCCACAGCGCCGCACCGAGCAAAGACACAACGAGAAGGGCGATTGTGTGACCTACCGTATAGGTTTGGCCACCAAAAAAAGCGAAGTTTCTGAATGAATACTCCACAACAGCAATAAGAATTTGCCAAACGGCCAAAGCCCAAACAAGCGCCACAACGATGGTATGTGTATTAACTTCCCACCCTTTACCTCGCAAAATGCGCCAGAAGAGGCTTTTGCGACTCATTCGTCCAAAGAACGTGGATACAATAATCAAGGGTAAGCCAAGTCCCATCGCGTAAATGAAGAGAAGCATCATGCCATTGAATACAGATGTGGTTTGAGCCGCAAGGGTTAGGACTGACCCCAAAATTGGTCCAACACAGCTTGACCAGCCGACGGCGAAGGTGAGCCCAAAGAGATAGGAACCACCCAGTGTTGAGCTTTTGGGCTGAGGCCCGCCTGAACCAGTGGCGTCAACCCCTTGGAATCCTTTGCCTAGTAAACTCATAACCCCAAAAATGACAATGACTGCCCCGCCGATGAGTAAGATAAGCTGTTGATTGCGCAAAAGCACTCGACCCAAAACGAAACCAGCGGCTCCAAAAAGGCTAAAGGTTGTGGCTAATCCAGCTAAAAAGGCCAGCGTATTCGCTGCAATTTGGGATCGCCCGCTTTGAAAGGCAAAGGCAAAGTAGGCGGTGAGTACGGGTAGGGTACAAGGGGAAACAAAACTTAAGACACCACCCCCAAAAGATAATACGGCCAAAACGAGGAAAGGCTGAGTTTGAATGCCTACATTGAGTCCCCCGTCATTCCCTGAGGAGCTAATGGAGCCTAAGATTAGGAAGGCGACAACTAGTCCTACCAAGACAAGCAGGATTTTTTGGGCGGATGATAATCCTTTATTTACTTCTGGGAAAGTGGTTGATTTGTCCATAGATTTATCTCCAAAGAATGAACAGGTTTGCCACAGTATGAACGAAAAATCTTACAATAAAGTAACAGAGCCTACGAAGCGGCCGTTTCTTCCTCATCTTCTAACAGATGTTTCATCAACTGGATATCTTTTTCAAGATTGCGCTGGCGAATGACAAGTGAGGCAACATAGATAAGCCCAATCGCGCCCATAACAAAATAGGCCAAAATCAAAAACTCATTAAACAAATTGGGGTCGCTGATCCCCGTTTGGGCGAAAGGAAGTGCTGAAAAAAGAGATAATCTAATCACCACTAGCCCCCTGTAATTTGGCAGAAACGCGCAGTTTGAGACGGTTCGTTGTATCGATGAGATACTGCAGGCGAATTCGATTGAGCAACCAAGCGATGTAGATGATAGTAAAGACGATGGTTGAAGACATCATCGTAATGCCCATTCTGGCAGAGTCTAGCCCGCTGGCGAATTCGGAATCCCCTTGAGATGCACCTTGAGCTGATTCCAAAGTACCGCCAATCAAAACGGGATGAATATCCCGTAAAACACGAATGCTGACGTATGCCATAATGATAGTGACGAAGGCAACAATGGCGTAAACGGCCGAAAATCGCGCCCGACGCTCTTCATCTTCAATGGCCCCGCGCAGCATAAAGAAAGCGGCATAGGTTAACCAGGCGATAGCAATAGCGGTTAAACGGGGCGAACTCCAAAGCCACCAAGTGTTCCAAGCTGGTTTGCCCCAAATGGAGCCTGCCGCAGTGGTCATCGTGATAAATACGAGTCCAATTTCAACAGAGGCAACCACAAGAGTATCCCATCGTTTATGAGGACGGATGAGATACCAAATACCGAAGCTGAGGGCCATCAACATAGCAACCGCACCAACCCACGCCGACCCAACGTGGAAATATAAAATGCGCTGGACATTGCCCATCGTTAATTCTGTTGGGGCGTAAAAGAATATCATCCATAAGTTGATAACTAGGGCGACAACAGCAACGATGTTTAGAATTTGAACAGAGCGATTTAATCTTGTGAAAGTCATAAGTCCTCTCAAGTGTGTCAGGTGCCACGTTTTCGGTGCCACGTTTCAGGTGTCGTGTGTCATGTTAGGTAAACAGAAAGTCGCTACTTGGGCGAGTGCTCCATCAAATGGAGATTGCTGAATCACAAATAAAGACAGAATCTGAGATTTTAATAATCGTTTTCCGTTTACACAACTATTATAGCCTAGTTGAATGTTTGAGCGTCTTTCTTTAGAAGAGTCTTAGCTAAACGGGCATGGGATATTGGTCAAATGAGCCTTGCAAAATGTCAAAAAGGGCGGGTTGTTAGGTTTTGAAAATTGATTTTATCGTTCTGCTCGCCAATTCCTAGCTTTCAATGACAAACCGATAAACCAATAGCCCCACGCTGATGATAATGATGTCGTAGGCGGCGGCAATAGAAACGGCCGTTTGTACCCGGGCGATTTCCGGTTGACCCGTCATAAATTCAGCCGTCGCAATCGAGACGGGCAATATGAGGGGGAGCGTAACGGGTAACAAAACAACAGGCAACAAGATGTCTCTAGCCCGAGTTTGAATCGTCATTGAGGTAATTAGAACACCCGCTCCGATGTAGCCAATCGTCCCCAAAAAGATAATCAATAAGATCGAAGGCTGAAGAAACGGTTTATTAAAGAAGATAGTAAAGGCAAAGACGAGGATGATTTCTAAAACGGCCGTAAAAATCATCGTGCTTATAGTCTTGGCGACATAAATCACGTGCCGATCAATTGGTGCAATCAAAAGGGTGTCGATGGCTTGGTTTTCTTGCTCAATACCAATCGTGCGGTTCAGCCCTAGCGTGCCCGCCAATAAGATGGTGGCCCAAAGCAAGCCTGTCGCGACATTGCGAGCCGCAGCCAGATTGGTCTCTAGGGCAAAGTTAAACATGATTATGGAAGCCAATGAAAACATCACCATGATGCTAATCGATTGGCGTGTATTTAGCTCTATGAGCAAATCTTTCTTAACAATGGCCCAAACGGCCGTTTTAAATGGCGTTTTAGAAAGGGGCGGCATCACTTTTTGGCCTTTGCGGTGGTTTGCTCGTAAACGGTGAGCAGGTCGATATCGGGATTTTCGGCCGTTATGATCTCCTTGGCGAACTTTCCCTTATTTAAAATGAGAATACGGTCGCAGATTTTGAGCCCGTGAAGCAGATCGTGGGTGATCATGAGGATGGTACGGCCGTTGGCCGTTTCTTGTAGTAGGAGATCATCTAGCAGTTTAGAGGCATCCTGATCCAACCCTGTGTATGGTTCATCTAAAAGCAGGATATCAGGTTCATGCAGCGTTGCTCGGGCGATGGTGAGCCGTTGAAGCATGCCGCGCGAGAAGGTGCGCACTGGATCTCTTTGCCGGCTGGCCAGCCCCACAAGCTTGAGGCCTTTATTGACGCGGGCTTCCTTATTATCAAGGCCATACAGCTCAGCAAAGAAGGTGAGGTTATCAACGGCCGTTAAATCTCCATAAAGCAACGTCTGGTGTGACACCAAGCCAATATGACGTCGAATTTGGTGAGCATACTCAGGTAGTGGCCAACCGCCTATGCTAATTTCGCCCCCAGAATGCTTAAGCAACGTGGCAATGATTCTCAAAAGCGTTGACTTCCCAGCTCCGTTAGGGCCCACAATGGTGACAAACTCCCCTTCAGCTACCTCTAAATTGATGCCTCGGAGCACGGGATTAAAACCATATTGCTTCACAAGACCGTTGATTTTGATCATGGACGTATTGTAATTTTGATTCTTGTTTTTAGCGACTTTCGCTCTTAAGAAGTCAGGTTGCATGGCCTGCCTTTGGTTTTATACTCGATTTTATGATCATCAATTTTGCACTGAGCAAAATCAACAATATCCATATCGTGTCGGCAAGAAAAAGATGGATAACCTGCATCCAAACCGGAGCTTTGAGAAAAATATTCAAAATACCAACCCCACCTTGCAGGGCAAGGAACCCCACTATCCAAATCGCTTGTCTTTTGATTTGTGATTGTTTGTAGGATTTCAGTATCCAATATCCCATTAAAAACAAGTAACCACTTACTCCAGCCCCAAGATAGGGGTGCCAAGCGCGTAAACTGATGAGGAAATGCTCAGCACCAGCGTCGTTACTACCGATAACGCCTGACAAAAATAAAGTATCGCCGAGTGCCGTGACAGCTCCTGCGGCACTCATAATGGAGACGCCGAACAACGCTACACCTACTGCAATACGTACAGTTGTTGGCGCAATCAAGCGAATGCTCTGCTTTACATTAGCACCCCAAGCAGTTAACGTTAACCATGTTAATAGCACAAGGGTATTGACCAAATGTAAAGCGATTACCATGGCGCGCAGGCCAGAAGCATTGTTTTCAACCAGCTCAAGACGAACCAAGGCGGCACCAATGCCACCCTCAACGACAACGAATATAAACGATAGAATCGCCATAAGACGCACAAAACGCCGTGCTGGGTTGAGACGATATGCCCAGATTAAAAGAATAATAATAAGAACACCGCTTATGCTACTCGTAAGGCGATGGCTAAACTCAATTAAGGTTTCAATGTTTTCGGCACGAGGAATAAATTCCCCATTACAAGCAGGCCAGTGATTGCCGCAACCGGCCCCCGATCCCGTGGCGCGAACGATGGCACCCCATAGAATAACGCCAACGACATAGGCCAAAACAAAACAAGCGTAACGAACAAAATTAGGGGAACGATTTATTGTTTTTATCATAAATCACACCTGTTTGACCTACTGCATTTGCAAATCAAAACGTATAAGCAAGCCCAACAGAAAAATCACAGCGACGGAGACCAAAAAGTAAACCCAACGATGGCCAAAGCGTATTCGCCAGAAATGACGCAAGCTGAAAACAATCGATAGGATCGCCAAAACATTAAAGCCGATCAGCAATGGGGCTGTAGCATCTATAGCAATCCCAACCAGAGGCAGCACAAATGGCAGTAGAATGTATTGCAATACGCAGCGCGTGCCTGACAGTAAAAGCAAGAAACTGAAAGCATCTTCAGTGGCTTGAGGTGGGGCTGAGGATAAATTCATAGGCGTTACGAACAAGATGTAATCCATAAAGTGATCTAAACGTGTTGAGATTGTGCTCATGTCTATCCTTTCCGCTTACTGTCGTGCAAATATTTGAGTTAAATCTCCCCAATTATATATCCGCCGAAATTCCTAGTTCAATATGTTCATTGGGAATTTCGTGTCTGATTAACCAAATACTCAATGCGACAGCGATGAGCATCAATGGGATCATCAAAGCGAAGGGCACCTGAGGATTATATCGCTCAAAAACAAAACCAGCCCAAATGGGGCCAATGATAAATGCTAAATTATTGCTTGATTGGAAAAAGCCAAGCAGCTGACCCTGTGTTTGGGTCGTACCGAACCGAGTGATTAAAGCCTGTAGGGCAGGCTGGCTAAGACCGATTCCAAATGAAACGGGCGCAGAAAAGAGGACAATAGCTACCGGTGAATCTGTGAACGAATAGCCGAGAAATCCAATTATTAGGCTAATTCCCGCGAAAATAATGACCTTGCGTTCTCCAAACTGTTTTACAAGCGGCTTAATCAAAAATAGTTGATTGATAACGCTAAAAATGCCAATAAAAGTCAGAAGTATGCCTACATTTCTGCCTACGATTTCTGGTGAAGCATTTGGGAAAAGCATGCGATCAACAAAAAGCGCGAAAGTGCTGTGCAAGATTGCTAAAGCCATCGTGATAATGAAACTGATGCTGATAATTAAAATGATGCTTGAACTAGTGAAAAAATGACTAAGCTGTGCTTGGGGGATATGCTTTTTTGACAATTGTCGTTTTTCAGAGGGAAGCGATTCATTCAGCATGATTATTGTTAAAAAAACGCTCAGAATCGTAAGCAAAACTGCTCCTATAAATGGGATCGTCAAGCCAAATGGCGCGAGAAGGCCACCAAACGCTGGCCCGAAAATGAACCCCAATCCAAAGGCCGCACCCAAAACACCCAATGAACTTGCCCGATTTTCTTCGGTGCTAACATCTGTGATATATGCTTGGGCAATAATAAAATTGCCCCCGGTAATCCCGTCTAATATTCGAGCCAAATAAATGACAATAAGCCCCCCGCTCAAGCCGAAGTTGAATCCTAACCCGTTAACGGCTGTTCCTAGCGGTTCGGCATAAATAAAAATAATTAAAGAAAAAACAGTACCGATTTGACTGACAATCAGAACTGGGCGCCGCCCCACGCGGTCTGAAATTCGACCAAGAGCTGGTGCCGCGACAGACTGGGCAGCGTAAAAAAGAGCCACAAAAATTGTAATTTGAAGCGGAGTTGCCCCAAAAACGCCTTCTGTGTAAATAGGTAAAATAGGGGCAATAACCCCCGCTCCCAAAAGATCAGTGAAGACGATCAGAAATATAGGAAGAAGGCGTCGGGAATCCATAGGAGACTTAGCTATAATCTAAGGATGCTGTGCGAGGGAGCGGCCCTGATTAGCAAATGACTCAATTGCCTGTTTGTCTGAGATGATGGCATCAATACGGCCGTCTAGCATTTGAATAACCCGATCCGCATAAATGCACATTCGCAAATCATGTGTCACCATAATGCCAGCCCGACCCTGTTCATGAATTAAGTCGGCAAATGTTGCCACAACCTGATAAGCAAGCTCGGTATCCAAGCTGGCGGTTGGCTCATCTGCTAGCACAATACTCGGATCGTGAACCAACGCTCGGGCGATGGCCACCCGCTGCTGCTGACCACCAGAAAGTTGGGATGGCAAGTTATGACGCCTCTGCGAGAGACCCAGTCGATCAATTAGCTGTAAAACACGCGCTTTTCCTTCCTTGTCTAATTTTCCATTAAGCTGAAGCATCAGCTCAATATTTTCCTGAACCGTAAGATACGAGACCAGATTATTGGCCTGAAACGTAAAGCCAATATTGCGAAGTCGATAGTCGGTGCGCTGCTTTTCTTTCATTTTCCTTAGATTCTGACCATTGATCACCACTTCGCCTCGGTCTGGGTCAAGAAGGCCAGCCAGCAAGGCAAGCAAGGTTGTCTTGCCAGAACCGCTAGGTCCAACCAAAGCGACAAACTCACCAGAGGTAATTTCAAGTGTTGTTCCGTCTACGGCATGGATAATCGTTGTATCCGTTTCATAAATTTTACTAAGCGACTTTGCTTCAAGTACAGCAGTCATGGAGATATCCTTTCAGGCTAAGTGCAAACAAAAAAGATTTGATGATTTAAATTTTTTTTGGCCTGTTTTGAGTTACTTTGAAGTACAGTTCAATTCGATTCGTATCCATCAAATTTTTTGACTGTACTTAGCTTAATCCTAGAGCTTTAAGCGGTTCAACTTTCAACAGTGTACGGATAGCAACAATGCCAGACACTGGCCCAATAAGTAAGAGCGAAATAACAGCGATGACAATCTTTTGACCATCGAATACGACTGGAACGGAAGCGGGCATCACAAATGACATGGCATAGATTGTGCCGCCTCCAATGACCAACCCTAGAACGGTGGTCAAAATTACTTGGGTAAGCAAGCTCAACGAAATCAAACGATTAGGTGCACCGATCGCTTTTAACATGCCTATCTGAGATACTTTTTGCAGGGCTTGTATTTGGAAGAACCCACCAATGATGAGCAGCACAATTAAGAGCACAAAGTTCTGTTGGGTGATAATTAGCTGCTGCATTTCCATAAATCCTCCTGTTGCTTCATAGGTAGCCACCTTATTCGTGACCTCGACTCGGCTAACTTGATTTTCGATGAGGGATGCTGTCTGAGACGCATTGATTGGATCAGTAACCTTAATGGCTGCCATATTAAAGATTGAGGAAGAGCTCCCTCCTGGTCTGTCCTGAGGCCTGACTCGGCTCCATACTCGATGAGGCACAAAGATGCTTGGACCAAAGTTGACAAACTGCCCGGTAGCGTGCCCTACAACCTCTAATTCGTAAAATTCTTCCTCCGCACCTTGAGTTACTTTAATTGTTATCGTTGAGCCAACTGGAATATTTGCGCGGTTAAGCAAATGTTGGTCGATAACAACCTGCTCAGCTCGTTCATCAGTAAGCGGCATTCCTGCGAACACAGGTGGGGCTCCTGGCTTACCTGGATCAACACCAATCAAAGCGACATTAATCTTTTTAGGTCCGTCAACATCAGAGATTATGACTGCCGCGGAGCTCATGCCTATTGCGCCTACTGCCTCAACACCGTTAACTCGTTCCAAATTATTCATCTTTGATCGATCCAAGCGGCTGGCAGGAATTTGTAAGTCCACATCATTCTGAAAAACGATCAGTTCCGCATCAATATTTTCGATATATTCTTTAGCTGAAAGTGCTAAACCATCACCTAAAGCTGCTAAAAAGATAACGAGCAGTGTGATCAATGCCACAATTAAAATGATGACAGTAAAACGTGCTTTATTGCGCAACATTTCTTTCCACGCTAAATAAAGAGGCATAAGATAATCCTTTTCTTAATAATCATTGTTGAATAATCAAATTTGACTATTCAGGCAAAAAAATTTTATTCGATCAACTATTCTATTTCGCTAAGGCCTTTAATGATATCCTCAAGTAGTTCCATTTCAGCCATGTAATGACGCTGCAAATAGCGAAGGGGAAGTAGCGCACTCCCTGCATGAATAGGCATATCTAGCTCACCAATAGAGGCATTAACTTCACGGAGTCGGTCCTCGATTTGAGCATGCCTTTGCTCCAAAAGAACTTTAGCCTCGTGACGAGGAAGCAAATCTAGAAAAGCTAGACTAACAACGCTTGGGAACTCTGCTTCGGTATAGGAGCCTACCTCGTCTCGCAGTAATGATTGGAAGGCAGCTTCCCCCGCCTCAGTAATTTCATAAACTGATCTTGGTGGGCGCTTGCCCTCTTGTTCCTCTCGAACCACTACCCAACCGTCTGCCTTCATTTTCGAGAGCATATTATAAACAGTTGGTTTTTTGAAGGTGATTGGCATGGCAGCGCGTGATTCAAAGTGTTCTAAAACTAAGTAACCATGCATGCTGTGCATGCGCAAAAGCCCTAATAAAAGCAATTTGCGTTCCATAAGTTAGTTTTATGTGACTAGTCAATGTTGACTATTGTATGGTAAAATTATTTTCCGTCAACGAATCAGTGGAGAACAAAAACTTTTCCGAAGCGATTTTATTTCGAAGGACTTTTTATTCTCCTAAAAAAGTAAATCACATTTAGCTTTTAGGATTTCACATTTTTTTTCGTGATTTACCTAATTATATGATTGTTTCAAAACTATTAAAAGAAAAGCAAATAAAATGACAAGAAAACGTAAATGGCTATTTGCCATAGTAGCTATCATATTTGTTTTGGCCTACATTGGATATGATTTGTCTACGCTCCAGGTGGGCCTTGAACGACCCAGCGATGCAGTTTTTGAGACGGCATCATCCCAATCACAGGTGAACTCACCTCCGGCGCTCATTGAGACGTATGATAGTTTTTCAGTATCTGTAGAAGATGGAATCGCCGTTGATGTTCATATGCGTGAAAACGCAACTGCAACGGCCAACGTTTTTATGGTGCACGGTGCAGGCGGGGGTGCCTGGGTCTGGGAAGAATATTTTGAATATCTTCCTGAAGCCTATAACTTGTATGCCATTAGCTGGCGCGGACATTTCACCAGTTCCCCAGTTGATGATGCGAATTCGGCTGATTATGTTCAAGATCAACTAGCCGTCATCAGGACGATAGAAACTCGTAACGACTTGCCAATCCATGTAGTTGGACATAGCTATGGTGGCGCCACTAGTGTTTTTGCAACAGCTCAAATCGTTGACAGGATCGCTTCGCTGCACCTTGTTGCCCCCGTTGTTCCGCTCGATTATACCTTGATTCAAGAGCAATTGATTCCTCCCATGATGGGAGCAATGATGAGTAGCACCCAAACACAAGCGTTAGCGACTGCGGAAGAGGTTGCTGAATCGGGACAAGATACCGCTGGGAGCGGAACATTTGCGGGAATGTTTATTGACTTACAGCAGATGGAGAGGTATTGGGATCTGTACGCTGTCAAGCCTTACTCAGTTGAAAAACCGGGCCTGCTTGGTGCAGACGGATTTTCCTCGGAATGGCAAGAGCAGCTAGATGAGGCTTATATGACGATTGGTGGCACCAATCTCCCCGTTTGGTTTTTAATTGCCCAGTATGACAATGTAATCATCCCCACTGAACAGGAGAAAACTGCAGAAGAAATCGGAGCGATAGTAACCGTGTTTGAAAGCGGACACTATATTCAACTTGACAGCCAAGCAGAAGAATCAGCAGATTTTCTAATAGAAAATCTAGAACAATATCACAACGGCCGTTAATACAGACGCGTAGCGATAAACTCTTACTCGCCTATATGCAAGTGATTTGGTAAGGGTTTTAGGGCTTCAGCTACATGTTGGTATACAAATTGTCTATTTGATTGAGTCGCTCGAAGGTTAAAATACTGACCAATAACTTACCAATTTCAAATTTATGTCAATATAAAACTTGATTTTCACCTCATATTGACAAAATTGATCAACTATTAATCTTGAAAATTGGGTAGTTTAATTAAGAAAAATTTGTAAAATATAGTGAATTCACTTGACATTTGGTACCAAGGTACTATAGATTAACGGTAAATTCACTTTGGCCTCGGATTATATAGTACTATAGTAAGGGGCACTTAAGCGTCACTTCAGTGACAATTGCTTTATAATCTGTTTTTATGTTGAGTAACGAGTTGCACGACTATATAACCACGATTATAATGACACGGAATTTCGGGAAGAGGATTTTCTAATTTGTCATTTTTAGAAAGCACAACAATTGCACCATGGATATTTGGCACACTCACGCTCTTACTTTTATTTGCGCTGTTTGTTTCATTTAAATCATGGCGCGAAATGAAACGATCACCTTATTTCTTTATGCGTCGGCAAGCAGAGAAGCGCTTGCAGACGTATTCGGCTATTAGCACAGCCTTAGTGCTAGTCACGATTTTCTCAGGCGCTTGGTTGATTCGCCCGACAGCTTCTGACGATCTTTTACGCGTCGCTCCCATTGCCAATGCTAAACCACCTTCAGAAGAGGTCATTAGCCTCGTGGAAGCGGCACCGACCACAACAATTGAACTTCTTACTGAAGAGGGTGTCTCAATTGATGAACTGGCCGCTTCACAGATTGATGATGTGCTAGCCGAAAGCCCCGCTGACTTACTTCAACAAATATTGACTTTACCTGAACAGTTTAACCAATTCTCCCCCACTGTTGGCTTACAAGATGATACTGAAATTGGCACCTTAATTTTCTCGACAAGGATTGATGAAGAGTTTGAGGCGCTAAATCCTGAAACTATCTTTGCTGAAGGCAATTACACGATTTATGCCACCTTTGGATATGGCTTTATGGCTGATGGTATGGTTTGGTCTTGGGTATGGCGTCGTGATGGCGAAGTCGTGAGTGGTGGTAACGAAGTCTGGGGATATGGGGACGAAGGGCCAGGGTATGTTTTCTATAATCCTGAAGAGGGATTTAGTAATGGAGAATATACGCTCGAAATTTGGGTAAATGGAGAGCTTCTCTCTCAATCGGACATGCTCATCAATACCGCTGCCGCAGCAGCAAACAACTAAAAAAAATATATTACCTTTTAACTTGTTTTACCGAGGAGAGGAAGGGAATGTAAAAAAACCTGGCTGTGCTTTAAGCCAGGTTTTTGGCTTCTTAGGGCAAGTGGTAAAAAGAGGATGTTCTTAGGCAAGATCAGGGCATGAGTCTTGGTCAAGTTAGCAGCGGCTGAGCCTGTTGAAGCCAAAAATAAGATAAGCAGCTTTTAAGTAACACGGTTTGTAAATAATGGTTTTTATCGGCGTAACAAACGCCGTTGAATGAGGGCCAGAAACTGCCGCAGTTCTGGGACTTTCAAGATCATAATAATGAATAAGTAAATTCCTGAGCCAATAATGCCGTTCACAACGAGATCAATCCAAGCTGGCGCTTGACCTAAAACTGTTCGTTGAAGTAGTAAAATGATGCCTGCCATGCCAGCCCCGGCAATTGACATTTGCCAAACGCCCTGCAGAAAATAACGGCCGTTTAAGCCCCCCATCTTTCGTCTCAACAAAAACCACAGCAAAATCACTTCTAGCAAATTTGACAAGCTCAAGCCAAGAGCAATGCCGCCTAGCGGGAGGAGGTTAAGCGCTGGAAACAAGGATAGACTGAACCAGGTACTTAAAATGACCATGCCTACAATTTGAATGGCGCCAGCAATGACGGGCGTCCAGGTATCGCTGAGCGCATAAAAGGTCCGGTTAATCACCTCCAACGCCGTAATCGCAAACAGCCCAATAGCGAAAAAGGAAAGCCCCCAAGCCGAGAATTGGGTAGAAACAGCCGTAAATTCCCCTCGCTCAAACAAAATCTGCATAATGGGTCTACTCAGCAGCATAAACATGATGGAGATCGGTAAGCCCAAAAAATAGATGATTCGGAGCGAATCATTGAGAATTTTGCGCATTTCTTCATAGTTTTGCTTGGCGGCAAGGGCTGATAGGGTGGGAAAAGCGGCCGTGCCTAATGCCTGACCAATAATGCCCTGTGGTAACAACATCACTCGAAAAGCGACCATGAGAGCTGCAAAACTCCCATTTTCTAAAATGGCAAATCGACCTGTTAGGGCGGTAATGACAAATGTATTGAGTCGACTGAATGATAACCCTAGAACGCGTGGCCCCATCAGGCGCAATACTTTGCGTATTCCTGGATCAGTGAGGGAGAGCAAAAAGCTGTACTGCACTCCTTTCTGGATGAGTGTAGGGAGTTGTACCAACAGGTAGGCTAACGAGCCAACAACGGCGCCGATGGCCAACCCCAACTGCGGCGGATCAATCAGAAAGCCAAAGATGATAATAAAAAGGTTGTACAATATAGGGGCGATGGCGGGGAACAGAAAATGTTGATGCGCGTGCAGCACGCCGGTAATCAGGCCGCCAAAGCCAAAAATAATGGTAGAAATGAGCATGATGCGCATCAAGCGCACCGTTTCGGGCAAAATTTCTGGCTGTTCAGCAATTTTTTGCTGGAAAAAGAGGGTGACGAACTGTGGCGCAAACACGGCCGTTAATCCCGTCACGACAATGAGCGTCACCATCAGCAGATTAAGCACACCAGAAAACAGCGCCCAACCGCCAGCTTCATCCTCATTGACAAAGTAAGCTGAAAATGTTGGAATAAAAGCGGAGCCTAACGCCCCACCGGCAATCACAAAGAAAATGGCGTCGGGGAACTGGATGGCCAGGGCATAGGCGTTGGCGGCCGGCGTTTGGGTGCCTAAAAAGCTCTGGGTGATGACTTCACGAACCAGCCCCAATACCCGAGCCAGCAGGAAAAAGATGCCAACCAACCCTGCCGCTCGCAAAACAAAGGAACGGCCGTTTTCGCTGTTTGTATCATCTGCCATAAAAAGGGATTATAGCTGTTGAGATGTTTCAGGACGACCAAAGTAGTTGCATTGTAGATTTATAATGCTGAAGTGCGGATATCAAAAGATGGAGAATTTGCCGATAGATTTATGATTTTAATCAATCAAGAAGATATGGTTATTCACTTTACGCTACAAGATCCTCTCACTTCAGATTTTATTATTGTGCTTAAAGAGTTGATAAGCGAACTAAAAAGTTAAGATGAGACGACAACCTGATAAAACAAACATCTATAAAGTGACACCAAATTCCAATTTAAAAATTCATTTGTTCTTGCCAGAAGGACAAACAAAATCAACCCCTGTTATTTTGTTTTTTCACGGCGGGGCGTTTATGAAAGGGCATCCTGCCCAATTTTTTGCACAATGTGCCTATCTGTCTGAAAGGGGTATGGTGGCTGGGTCAGTTGAATATCGGTTACTAAAAAACGGCGCTAAAGATATTGGAGATTGCTTGGCAGATAGCAAATCAGCCATTCGATGGTTACGAGCAAATCATGAGGTGCTAAATATAAATCCAGACCAGATTGTGGCTGGGGGTGGTTCCGCTGGTGGAAATCTAGCCGCAAACTGCGCTATGATAGCCGGTTTTGATGACCCCCTTGATGATCTGTCGATAACGGCCGTTCCGAATGCACTTGTTTTGCTCAATCCCGTTTTGTTTCCCCCAGCTGTTGCCGGTGGGCCTGATGATCACCGCTTCTACTCCATCGACCATATTCGGAAAAACTTACCGCCCACTTTGATATTACACGGTACCCAAGATCCTATTTTACCTTTTTCACAAATGTTACACTTTGCCCAAAAAATGAAGCAGGCCAGTAATCGATGTGAGTTGATTGGATTTGATAAGCAGGGGCATGGGTTTTTCAATCTAGGGCGAGATAAAAATCGGCCATTTTATGAATCGTTGCTGGTGACGGATCAATTTTTAACGGATAATGGATTTTTATCAGGAACACCCCATTTAACGTATGAAAATGTGAAAAATTGGAGCAATGTCAGACGATAGGGAAATAAAAAACGGGCTAGCAATCGCTAGCCCGGAGATTTCTGGAGAGTCAGGAACGCCGAAACCTGACTCTCATTAAAAGGAGGAGAAGAAGAAGAGATTTTTACCCTTCATGAGTAATAATAGCCTGATTCTTTGACTATGGCTGTACGCCGCCCCTACGTGCAAACTACGCAAACCATACGCAAGTGATTAATTTCACAATAAAGCTGGAGATTAATGATTTGGGCTTAGAGGGCAAGGGAGCGGGGATTGGGGATCGGTAACGGTCATTAGTTAAAAGCAGGCAAATATACTAATATACCAATACACTAATAACCCAATTACCCAATCACCAACTGCCAATTCCCTATTAACCATTCCCCAAACCCCTAGCCACTCATCCCCAATCCCTATAAAATCACGCTATGCTTGGGAGAAGAGAAATCTGGGTTGGGCTTTGCTTTTGCCTTTTACTGGCAACGGGCTTGCGCACCTATCAGCTGGAAGCGTTGCCGCCGGGGGTTCATTTTGATGAAGCGGCCAATGGGCTACTGGCGGGCGAGATTGCCTTTAACGGGGAACGGCCGTTATTTATCACTAGCTACACAGGTAAAGAAGTTTTATTTTTTTATGCAGCGGCTGGCGTCATGCGCCTGATTGAACCATCTGTGTTTGGGTTGCGGCTAACGGCCGTATATCTTGGCCTGCTCACCATTGCGGCCACGTATTGGCTGGGCGTCGAGCTATTTCGCGGCCGCCGCGTAGCCCTTTTTGCGGCTGGCTTATTGGCGATCAGCTTTTGGCATCTCCTGTTTAGCCGGCTCGGGTTTCGCGCCATCTCTCAACCGCTCCTGCAGGCAATAATGGTGGCCGCTTGGCTACGTGGATTACGATTAAAACAAGATCGCTGGTTTATTTTTAGCGGTATTTGTCTGGGCTTATTGGGCTACACTTACCTTGCAGCCCGATTATTTCCCATTGTGATCGTTTTGGCGGCGCTGCCCCTATTATGGATACGGCCGTTTCCACGCCAGCTTATGCTCAAGCATTTCCTGCTGCTACTTTGTGCACTCGTCGTCATTGCCCCTTTACTCATCTTCTTTGTCCAAAATCCAGACGCATTTTGGGTGCGCATCACCCAAGTTTCTCCAGGCGACAGCGATCAACTGACGCTTCAACAGAGTCTGCGACTCTCGTTAAAGATGTTTTTCCTGTCAGGGGATCCGTACATTCGCTTTAATTTGCCGCAGCGGCCGATTTTTAACGCTGGGCTGGGCGTATTAATGGTACTAGGATTTTTGTTCTCAGCGTTTAAGCTGTGGCGGACTCGTTTGCCGCGTGAAAGAACGGCCGTTTTGCTCCTGCTCTTAACCCCCTTCGTCATGATCCTGCCCACCGCCATCGCCACCAATGAGATTGTGCCCAGTAATTTACGGGCCATTGGGCTGATTCCATTTCTATTTTATCTACCCGCTATGGGCCTTGATTGGTTCTTGCGGCGCAGATGGCTCTTTTTCTTGCAGAAGCCGACCGTTGTTTTTGCCCTCTTTGGGATTGGAGCGGTAGGTTTGGGTGCTGAAACGGCCTTAGCTTATTTCCAAACCTGGGGTGAACAAACGGCCCTCTTTCTTGAAACGGACGGTGATTTGGCCGATGTGGCGCTACAGCTCGATCAACTTGATTTGTCGGATGAAACGCTTTTTGTGGCCAGCCCGCATTATCAGCATCCCACCGTCGCGCTGTTAAGCGAACGGTATGGTCAAATCAACTGGCTGCCAGCAGGCGAAGCCCTCGTTTTTCCCGCCCAATCTAATGGCATTGTGCTGTTCCCCGCCAAAACGCCTCCGGCTGAATGGATGACGCCTTATTTAGAAACGGCCGTTGCGCTGACCCCAGCTATCAATAATATCGATAATTTTGTGGCTGCGTATCAATTTGAAACTGTGCCTGAGCTTGATATCCCTGTTCAGCAAGGCACAAATTTCAGTAACATTATTACGCTGCTTGGATACGGCTTGGATGATTCAACGGAGCATGAGGTTAACCTATCGCTATTTTGGTCAGTGGAAGGGTTGCCGTCGACAGAGCTTATTCCTTTTGTGCATTTGGAAGATATGAATGGGTATCGCTGGAGTCAGGTAGAGCCATTTGCATACCCATCTTCCCAGTGGGCGCGAGGCGACTTAATCATTCAGCAGGTCAATCTGCCCATACCGGTTGGTACGCCGCCGGGCCAGTATCAGCTAAAGTTGGGCTTATTTGATCCCGGTTCTGGCAATCGTTTGGCGCAGTTTGATGAAAACGGCCGTTACGCGGGTGATGCGTTTACGATTGAATCCGTGCCGCTGGTTGCCCAAACATCATCAATAACAGCCTCAACACCGCCTTTGGCTATCAATCGTGAAATCAGTCATGGGCTTGTTTTAGTTGGACATGAGGTTATCCAACCCACAATTTTTACGGGGGAGCAACTGCCTGTTTCGCTGCACTGGTTTGCCCCAGACACCGTGCCGCCCATTACGCTGCGCTTTAGCTTGCTCAAAGTTAATGAAGTCGGTGGCCGAATCCTAGCGAATAATCAGCCTGTTTATGACACATATCCATTCCAATTTTGGGAAACGCCGCAGTATGTGATCGATCGGCAGCGTCTGTCAATTCCTGAGGATACGGAGCCGGGGCAGTATATTGTTAATGTGCGCCTGCTTGACGCGCTAGAGAAGACGATTGGTGTATTTGAACTTGGGGAAGTGACCGTTGAAAAAACAGATCGGGTTTTCGCGCAACCTGACTTTGCCACGGCGCAAACGGCCGTTTTTGGCAGCGAAATTATGCTCCATGGTTACTCGTTGTTGCCATTAGGGGATACTGACTTTGAGCTAACATTGATCTGGCAGGCGCTGCAAAACCCAAAAGCTGACTACACCGTTTTTGTTCACCTGTTGACGCCTGAGGGCGGATGCGACCCTTGCATTTGGCAACAGGATGTTATGCCTCAGCAAAATCAATATCCGACGACACGCTGGCTAACAAATGAGTATGTGATTGATCGGTATCGGATTGAATTGCCGGAAGGGTTGGAAAACGGCCGTTATCCTATCGAAATTGGACTGTACCTAGCAGACTCAGGTATCCGACTTCAAATCGAGTCAGAATTTGTCAATACGGGAGATGCACTGTTTCTGGAGCCAATCGTGCGTGAATAGGTAGAGAGAAGAGAGGGAAGAGGAGAGAGCTAGCGATATTGAGTAAATTTTATTCATTGGATAGTATTCAATAAATCCTAATTACCAATAACTAATTCCTAATCCCCAACCTCGAATCTTCTATTTCCTACTTCGGCTCAATAATCTCCTCAGGTGGTTCAACACGCTGAGGATAATCGGCGGCAGGATAGGATCCAAGCACTTTGAGCATCGATGATTGCTTAAGAATACCTAACAGCGCTTGGCGGACTCCCTCATCATCTTCATGTCCTTCAAAATCGACGTAAAACAGATAGTGCCACGGCCGATTTCTGCGGGGACGAGACTCGATTTTGGTGAGATTGAGCTCATGCTTTGCCAGTTCACCCATCACTGAAAAAAGAGCCCCCGGCACGTGACGCGTGGTAAAGATAATAGATGTTTTATTCTTTTCACCGCGAGTGGGATCCATTCGCCCAAGAATAAAGAAACGCGTAAAGTTAACGTCTAAATCTTCAAGATTGTGAATTAAAATTTCCAAATTATACGTTTCTGCCGCAAGCGCACTAGCAATAGCCGCAGTTCCCGGCTCCGGTCGATTTGATAAATCTCGAGCCGCACCGGCGGTATCATAATGATCGATCGCTTGTATACCGAGTCGCTTTAGGTTTGTTTCACATTGTGCTAACGCTTGGTGATGAGACCGGGCCCGCTTGATATCTTTGAGGTCCGTACCGGCAGGAGCCATGAGACAGTGCTCAATACGAACAATAATTTCACCCTGTACGCGCAAATCGTGGTCGATAAGTAGATCGTAGGCGGGGACAACCGTCCCTGCTAATGAATTTTCTACGGGCAACATACCGAAGGTAGCTCGCTCTTCATGGATGGCCGCAAAAATGCCAGAGAAATTGCGGCAGGGCATTGTCGCCACATCATCCCCAAAATAATCTCTAGTTGCTTTTTCTGAATAAGAGCCTGGCTCACCCTGAAAGGCGACGACAATACGATCTTTTCCCATATTAAATCCCATCTTTTTTGTCACAATATGACGGTTTGGATTGTTGATTACTTAGAAATCAACGAATTCGGGAAGTATAGGGGAGAAGCAGGAACTGATCAAACGAAAATGCAGCAGGTCACAGGTGGTAGGTAAAAAAAGATACTTACAACTTGCCACCTGCAGCTTATAATGTTTTTTTCAAGGAGTCATTTATGCTAAAAGTAACCCGCCGCCGATTTTTAAAGCATTTGGGGGTATTAACCGGAACGGCCGTTCTCGCAGGCGGCTACACTATTTTTATAGAGCCATATTGGGTACAGGTCGTGAAACGGCCGTTGCCCATCCAAAACCTCCCCAAATCATTGCAGGGCAAAACCCTGCTTCAAATTAGCGATATTCATGTCGGAAACAATTTTAGCTGGGAATATCTCATTCGAGAACTGCAGCAGGCTCAATCGCTTAACGCCGATATTGTTGTTTACACTGGTGATTTTGTGTCGTTTGAAGATGAAGAGCAGTATGCACAGCTTCAGGAGGTGATTAAGCATGCGCCTTTGGGCAAGCTGGGCACCTTTGGTGTGACGGGTAATCATGATTTTGGCGAGCATTGGGCCGATATTGGGGTAAGCGATCAGGTGTGTGGCATCATTGAAGGCCACGGTATCCAAATGTTGCGCAATGAGGTAACGGCCGTTGACGGCCTCAAAATTGGCGGTATCGAAGATTATTGGAGCCCGCTCTTTGATCCAATCCCCGTCACCATTCAATTTGCCCCAGACGAACCGTCGCTCATCTTGTGTCATAACCCTGATGCTTGCGATGAGCCGGTGTGGGGTGAGTTTAATGGCTGGACGCTAGCAGGGCATACTCACGGCGGCCAAATTCGTCCCCCATTCTTTAAAGCGCCTGTTGTGCCAACCAAAAATCGAGACTATACGTCTGGGGAGTTTGATTTGGGAAACGGCCGTAAGCTTTACATCAACCGCGCCCTCGGCCACTATATCCCTATTCGCTTCAACGTCCGTCCCGAAATCACCTTATTTACAATGGTAAAGGAAGCAAGTTAGAATAGGATTGCGTTTTGATAGGGGCATGTACAAAATTACGATTAATTTAGATTACAGAATCGGGCAAAAATTATTCAGGATGAACTGCACTCAGAATGCCTAAATTAGAATTGGTTTTATCTGGTGCATAGAAATCCCTGTTGTGGAAGAGTGCTACACAGATATCGATCAATACAATAATTGGTGGAAATGAATCAATGTACATCAAATACCTTTGGCCAATTGTTATGATCTGTCTCGTCGCCTGTAGGGGGAATGAGAAACATTAGAGCACGCCTGCCTTTGTATCAAATACTTTGCCTCCAACGGCTACTATTGACGAAGACTCAACATTCCGTCAAAGTATTCCAGAATCGACAAGCACTCTAGTTCGAAATACATCAACCCCGATTCCAATGTCTACCATCACCCAAACATCACAAGTCTTTGAAACAATTGAACCGGCTGCCCCTACGCCTCACGCCACTCCGACAATTGATGTTACAAAATATACAAATAAATGGTCAACTTACACGAACTTAAATCTTGGTATTTCTTTTGAGTATCCTGCGTTATATGATGAACTTCCCGTTGCGAGCTGTCGACCGCACATAAATCAAGATAATCCAACTGATGTTTATGTTGGGGTTCACGTAAAGATCAGCTTATTGGGAACTGCAAATCAAGTGCAGCTTCCCCAGTTTGTAAATGAACTTCTTCTTACAAATTCGGATTGGGAGCTTCACGAGCAGGCTGATGTTATGATAGCGAATCACTCAGCGATTTGGATTCGCTATACTTATGGCTCTTCAAATCGAGTCAGCGAGGTTTATTTTGTTGCAAACGACGAAGAGTCAATATATGCAATTCAACTTGATTGGGGAAGCGGGAACTGTGAGGATATTGTCCTAGATAGAATTTCCAGTGGTGATGGGGCACTCTTTTTACATATTGTAGAGACATTCCATTTTGTAAAGCCCTGACAGAACTTGTTATTTTGGCTTTTAGTCTTGAACATCTTGTAAAGAAGCCAATGGCAGGACGAAAAATGGCTCATTAGTTTGGATTAGTAGATTTTGGCACGGACCTGGCTCACAGCTATATGGGTCAAAGATGCCGATGCGCAGGCTAACAACATCATTCGTTAAGACGGGTGTATGGGCTTGCAATATTTTTACGTTTGCTTGCCAATGGGGAAACCATAATCCTTGTGGGTCTAAATTGTCCCAATGATAATCTTCAGCAACGACTTCACCGTTTTCATCAAGTAACTG
>JBCCFD010000035.1:0-30305 GCA_039029915.1 Chloroflexota bacterium | reverse complement strand
CCCTTGCTCAATTTCCACAAGAGAACTGCGCCACCAGCTAAATCCACCAAAAGCAAAGAGTAGCAACATGAGGATGAAGCCACCTATCCAACCTGAAGCACCATCAGCGAAAAAGCCCAACGCGCCAAAAGCGTATATGCCCATACCAAACCACAAGGCCCAGCCAAATCCACGACGATCTTTAGGAATCACAACGGGCACCAAAGCGCCTTTGTCTCCAGTTCGCAACAGGCGGGTTAGATTGTCCCAAGTGCCAACTACTTCTTTAATTCGTGACATATTTCTATCAAGACTCATGATTAGGCCTCCTTATTGGGTTTTGTTTCAGAGGGGAGCATCTCTTCAGCGATGGCGATCGCCTCTGATTCTTCTTCTTGGGCAAGCTTTTTAGCTCGCTCTTTAATTCGCCCAGAAATATCTTTAATTCGTGTGCGCATCGATTCAATATCGGCACTGTTGTAGAGAGGCGCACCATCAATACCCATCATCTGCTTGGCAACAGCCATGAAGTCCACATGGTTATCCTCTGCGGAACCCATATTGATCACCTGTGGCAATTTATCTGAAACCCCTTCAATGCGGTCTAAAATCTCTTGTTGATAACGATATTCAAGAATCTCATGATAGAAAGCACTATTCACGGTGCGAATATCCAGTGCCTGCGCCTCTAGAAGGGCAGCATTCGCTTTCGCTTCACTCTCTGCTTCGACAAGTAGCTGACGAGCGTATGCATTCGCCTGATTGATCGCTTTTTCGCGAGCGGTATCAATCCGCGCTTGATGAGTGGCAATTTCAGCCCGAATCCCTGAAAGCTGTTCACGAAGTTCCGCTAAATCTTTATTGAGTTCACCTTCATCTTGGTTTTTACGAAGTTCTAGCTCATATTGATAGGTATAGGCTTCTTTGGCTACCTTTACCATCTCAGGAGAGGCTAAGTCCTTACGATACTCGCGGCTAGATGGCTCTGCATGCGTAATATTGGCATTTACAAAGCGAACTGCTGGTAAAAACTGCTTATTGAGCGATTCGAGCACGCTTTTGGTGCTTTCCCCGACTAGGTCATAGATATCTTCGGCCCGCTGCGCATAAATCAGGGCACGGGTGACTTCGCTGATGGCATTTTGTAGTTTCTCTGAGAACCCATTCACACCACCAAGGGTAAAAATGAACTCTTGGGGATCTTCAATGCGGAATTGGAGGAAAAGGTCGACAGAGGCGTTGATTCGACCTTGGGTCGGTGCTTCCCGGATAGGGGCATTGTAGGGGTATGCTTTGGTGACATTAACGATGTAGCTCACCTTACGACGGGGGTGGAAGCCTAACCATTTTCGTCCAGGCCCAACCACTTCTTCAACCTTACCAAACTTTGTTATTAAGGCTTGGCAGCCGTCTGGTACCATCACAATTCGGCTGCGCCATACGCTAAATCCTGCAAAAGCAATCACAAGAAGCCAATAGTGAACACCAAAAAGTGCCGATTGGAGGGAGCCCGGAATGATACCAGTGGCCACATAGCCTATACCTCCAATAATAATCATCATAACAGGAAGCGAAAGTGCTCTAAAGTAAGAGCCAGCCGCCTTTGGCATGACCACCGGGGAGATAATGTTGGTCACTTCCCCACCTTGGCCATCATCTTTAGAAAAGCTCCGGTTTATGACTTCAGCAACATCGTCAATGGTTGCTGACATTTGAGTAATTTCGGTACTGGATGACCCGCCCTCTTGACGCGCAGAAATAAAATCGCGCATGTCGATAGCGAACTGCTGAAATTCATCTGATTGGGCAACATCAACGGCCGTTCTGACTGCTGAGCGTAGTGACCCCATATGATCCTCCTAGGATTTGATCAAAATATAATTAAAAACAAAGACTGACTCGTCATGAACCAGTCTCTACCTTCAATCAACGGAGGATTTTTGGTTTTTAAGATATAGGATAGCTGGTAATTTGGTAATTGATTCTTTGTAATTTGTCGGTCTCACAAAAAATCTTGAGATAAAGCAGGTTGGCGATGTGGAATTTACTTAGGAAATTTTATTAGGGCAACTTGCTCTCTTCGGTCTAATTACACCATTTCGCCACACACATTACATCTTTATACGGAAAATGTAAATATTTGTTTCAAGAAATACGGCACATTTGATTGCCGCCTCTCTGAAATTCATAAGATACGGTTAAAATGTCTACTTGATGCCCCTCTTTCTTGAGCTTTTGCATGATGGGATTGAGATGCTTGGAAGGGGAGGCGGTTAAATCGAGTAGAGGGAATATTCTCACTTCATGAGCGACTCGCAAAAGCTCTCTGACTGCTTGATCGTGAAATTCTTCTGAAAGCTGTTCACTGTACAAGAATAAAAAGTGTGAGCAAAGCGCCAGATCAAACTGATTATCTGCAAAAGGTAGGTGGGGTAGGCTAGCCGTTTGATAACGGCCGTTTTTCTTCCCAGCCTCATAATCCGCCAAAAAGCGAGACATCGCCATCATGCGAAGCTCACCTAATGACTCAACCGAGGGGATATGCTGCCACACAAACTGGTCCTGATTTTGGCGAGCCTGCTCAACCACTTCATCATAAATAGCGTCAATGCGCTGCTGAATATCGGCCTTGCTGTAAGCATAGAGCGGGTCAGTGGAAACAATACGACCGTTTCTGGCCGTCAGTTCTGCATTAAAGCTAGCTGGACCATCTGCGCAGCCTAAGATCGCCTTGGTCAGGTCATCATCAGTCAAAGCAAACATCGCTTGATACTCGTCAAAGGTACGCCCCCAAGGAACGATATTTTTTAGTGAGTAGGTCATAATTTTGTCGGAGCCTTTGTTTTTATTGGTGCTTTTAGCTGCTTTGATGGCCTCAAGAACAAGATATTCGCACCATTGTTTCCCGTGAAACATCTACACGAAGGGTGCTTATGTCGCGGTTTTAATGTAGCAACAAATCTTTATTTCGTCGATTTGTCTTTTTGACATATTTTACAAAATTTTCAAACATTTTTTAACCACAACTCATACTCCCTCATTTTTTCAACTCACTTTTAATTTGGGTCTCAGAAAAGTCGGATTTTTTTAAGCAAAGTTCAGTCACACATAACATTTAGTTTACGACTTTTAGCCATACTGTGTCCATATTTGAAATTAAGATTTTACAGAAAGCAAGCTGATTACATATCCCACATCCGGCGTTTAGCAGACCAAGCTTTGACCCGCTCATTTTCATGGAATAGTCAGCTTGTTTTCAAACCATTTTATCTGTGGAGGTACAATGACCCGTTCTTATCGCTATTTTTGGTTTACATTTGCAGTTGGTCTCATTTTTATTTTATCCGCATGTGGTGGGGTAGGTTTATCTTCTATTGCTAGCCAACCAGTTGATACGGCCGTTGAGATTTTACCCACGGTTGCTGAAGAACTGATTGAGCCAGAAACGGCCGTGGCTGAGCCTGAAGAAAACTCAGTTGTTGAGTCAACACCCGTTGAGGTAGTCCCCGAAGAAGTGGCACCTGTTATTGAAACAGAAATTGCCCCTATTCAGCCAGCACCAGTCGTTCAAGTTCCTGTAGGATTTGAAGCCATTGCGGCTCAACAGCAAGCCTTTATTGACCTTTATGCTCGCTTAAACCCATCTGTTGTTGTTATTTTAACGGATGGAGGACAGGGCTCAGGCTGGGTCTATGACAATAACGGCCATATCATTACGAACAACCATGTGATCGAGGGCGCACAGCAGATTGCTGTTGGCTTAGCTGACGGCACTGTCTTAGACGCCGAGCTTGTGGGCCGTGATCCCGGCTCAGACTTAGCTGTTGTTCGCGTCAATCCAAATGAGGCTAATTTACAACCAATACCTCTGGGGGATTCAGGAGCTGTTCAGGTTGGTCAAATTGTGATTGCATTAGGCAGCCCGTTTGGCCTACAAAACACAATGACATCCGGTATTATTTCGGCCGTTGACCGCACCTTCCCGGGCAACTCTCAGTTCCAAATTCCTGACATCATTCAAACGGATGCGGCCGTTAATCCTGGCAACTCAGGGGGACCACTTTTAGATATCTATGGCAATGTGATAGGGGTCAATACAGCGATTGAGTCACCAGTACGCGGTTCATCTGGCATTGGGTTAGCTGTTCCTTCAAACATTGTGGCAGCCATTGCCCCTCAGCTCATTCAAAATGGTAGTGCCTCAACACCTTGGGTTGGTATCTCTGGTTCGGCATTGACCCCGGAAGGGATTGCCCAACTGGGTCTTAACATCGAAGGTGGTATCGTAGTGGCAGATGTTGTTGCCGGGGGTCCAGCACAACGAGCCGGTTTAGTTGGCAGCCCTAATGGGAATGGTGACATTATTATTGGCATCGATGGCACACCAGTTACAACAGTTGAAGATTTACTCGGCTATCTTGTTCAACAAACGCAAGTGGGGCAGACGATTAACCTCAACGTAATTCGCAATGGCGAACAAATCACAATTCCGCTTCTTCTTGAGGCCCGACCCACAGGCTAAGTGTTCTGCAGTTTATGATTGTTGTTTTATTTAAAGTAGGCAGTTCGTTGCACTAAATTTCACTCACGGCACGGAACAAGACAAAAATAGTTATAAAAAAAGGCTTTGCGAAGTATGCAAAGCCTTTTTTATTGCTCAAATGTATTTATTTTGCGTTTTAAGTTATGTTAATAGGCACATCTAGTCTCTTTCCAACAATTTACATAAATCGGCCTTAAATCGCAGATTTCAGCACATTGGGCCGTATTTTACGGCCGTATTCCCACACCATACAGTCAATTATCCTAAAACGGCACATCCTCATCACCATCTTCAAGTAATGGTTTTTCCTGCCCCACATCTAGAAAGTTTTTAGAGCTTAGAACCGGCTTGCCCGTTTGAGCCTCCAACAAACGACGGGCATCACCAGCCACCTGACCCCCTTTCTTAGCCGCCTCTAAATTTTCACCAAATCCTTGGGCGTCATCTGTTCGGGCAATTTCGGCCGTGGCTTCTTCCCCTAACATGGTAAATAGCAGCTCAAGCCGGGTCATGTTATCACGAAGGTTATCCCGCTTCTTTAGCCCTTTAAATGTTTTATGCTCACTAATTTTGATATTAAAGGTGCCTTTAGAAATCTCAGAAGTTAAGAAACCAAACTTCCGTGGTTCGACACCCCGCTGCTTCCACTCATCCGTTAACTCATTGCGAGTCACAATGCCCTGAATACGGGACTCTACCCAATCCTTTGAGTACCCTTTATCAAGATAAGATTGTCGCATTCGTTTGAGGGTTAAATCTGGATCATTCTCTTCTTCCAGTCGCTGGCGACCAGATTGGGCTAACCACTGTTTAATGGGTTCTGCTTTGGGGGACGGAATGGCTTGTATAATTCTGAAAAGCCACTCGACATCTGCGCAGTCGGTTTCATATGATCGATTATTGCGGTGCTTCAATCGAATTTTGAGGCAATTATCTTTTAGATCAACGCCTTCCTTTTTGATCGACCGCTGCTGCATGTTGAGCCAATATTGACGCACTTTCTTACTGTCGGTGAGTAGCTCGATGACATCAACAACTGCAAAGTACCAACGGCCGTTTCCCTGCTCATCCTCAACCCACACTCGACGCACTTCATAATCTTCATACGAAACAATATTGCTCATAGTAAGCTCTCCTTAGTCACAAACAGACAATAGCAAAAAGCCAGAGTGCCGTCAAAAGAGAACTATCGTGAACCGTCCTAAAAACTAGGACAGTTCACCAGTTATCAATTAAGGCTTACCACCTGTCTTTTACAAAGTGTCAACCTTGGTTGACAGTTCGTTGACGCCCTACTCCCTTCGTGATATGGTAACGACGATTGCTAATTGAGGAGAAAACAGATGACAAAAATCCTTGCAGTTGCCATGCAAAAAGGTGGTGTTGGCAAGACGACAACGACGGTTAGTCTAGCAGCTGGCATTGCCCAGCTTGGACAGCGCGTTCTTGCCATTGATTTAGATGCACAAGGGAATTTAACACAACATTGTGGCATTGACCCCGAGCATGTTAACCCAACAGTCTATGATATTTTTAAAGCTGAAATGGATGGAACCCGTTATGATACCATGACGGCCGTTTATGAAACTGATGAAGGATTTCACATTCTCCCCTCGCAACCTGAACTCAGCCTGATCGAGCTTTCTTTGATGAATACCCTCAGTCGAGAACGCGTGCTCTCCACAATTTTAGAAAACATCAAACCATACTATGACTATATTTTGATTGATTGCAATCCCTCCCTAGGTCTTCTCGTTATCAATGCATTAACAACGGCCACGGGTGTTCTGATTCCCATCCAAACAGAATATTTAGCAGCTCGAGGTGCTTCCATGATCATGTCAAGCATAGAGACAGTGCGCACAAAGAAGCTCAACCCCTCATTACAAATTGAAGGCATCTTACTCACAATGGCCGATACGCGAACTACCCTCACAAAAGATATACATGATGCCATCTTGCAGCAGTATGGGAATGACATTCGCATCTTTGAACCAATTATTCGGCGCTCAGTCCGATTTGCAGAAAGTGCTGTGGCCGGGGAAAGCATTCTTAGCTATGCACCTGACACACAGGGGGCGAAAGCGTACCAATCGATTGCCAAAGAGCTTGTATTAGGGAGCTAACCGATGCCAAAAAAGAAACGCCCTAAAGTAAATCTAGCCCAACCAGTCCGCCCCAAAAGCGGAGACCTAGCCCAACTCTTCTCATCTGCTGATGATATTGAGCAATCATCTGGTTTACAGTTGTTAGCATTGCGTATTGACGCCATCCAGCCAGACAGGCTTCAGCCACGTCAAACCTTTGTCGATGACTCTCTTAAAGATTTAAGTGACAGTATTTGGCAAGATGGGGTAATCCAGCCAATAGAGGTCACTGAAGTGTCTCCAGGGCAGTATGTGATTGTTCACGGTGAGCGACGCTGGCGAGCAGCAAAGCTGGCCGGTCTTGATACCATTCCAGCCATCGTGCGTCGACGCAATTATGATGAAGTAACTCGCTTTGTGCGTCAGCTTGTGGAAAACATGCAGCGTGAAGATTTAAATGATGTCGATCGAGCTATTGGGCTCACGCGCCTTAAGAAGCTGATGGAAGAGGAATTAGCTACCGCAAAAGCTGAAAATATCCAATCGAAAGAACCGTGGGGCAAAACGATTACTTGGGCAAAAGTGGGCGATCGATTAGGTATGTCTCGTCAACGGGTTTCCCAACTGGTTGGCGTCCTGAAGTTAGATGAAGCGCTTCAGGAAAATATTCGTTCAGGCACCATGTCCGAACGTGAGTCACGCGTTTATCAAGGTCTCAGCACCGCTCATCAACGGGCCCTAGTTCGCGAGCGAGAAGCTGGCACTATCAGTGATGCTGAGGGAACCCAAATTGCCCGCTATTTAAAAGACAGTCCAACTTCGACAGTGGCTCAGGTGATACGGCTCCTGCGTCAACCTCCCCCACCCCAAGAAGAAGAACCTGCAGTAGGGGGGCTTGCTGAAGAGGAAATTGAAGAGATACGGCCGTTGCCATCAGTAGGGCAGGGGGATTCGGAAGCCCAGTCCTCTTCCTCAAATAAGCAACGTGATAATTTAGACTATCTTCGCTTCATCAGAACCCACCTGGCAAAATTCGATAGCAAAGGGCATTCTGCAGTGGAAAAAGCAGAATATATTCGATTGCTTGAGTTAATTAAGGGAGATGTTGATTCCCTGATTCAAGCCCTCAAATCAGAGTAACACTTTACAGAAGAAGACTTTGATTATGCGGGATGGCAAATCGAATGATCGGTGCGGTTTACCCTATTCCTGGTTAGATATAAAACGATACCCCCGACCGCGGTCTGTTAAAATATAGACAGGATTTTTATGGTCGGGCTCAATTTTTCGTCTAAGAGAGCTTGTATAAATTCGGACATAGTTCGGATCAAATGATTCAGGATACCCCCAAACCTTTTGAAATAAAACTTCATTTGTCACAGTTTGATTTGGTGATTGGATAAGGGTGCGCAACAAGCCAAACTCTTTTTCTGTTAAATCAATATTCTTCTTATCGCAGGATACACACCGCTCAATAAAATCAACCTTTAAGTAGCCATCATCATAAACATGCTGATTTTGGAGCATTGGTGAAATTCGGAGATTTGCTCGAACTCTTGCCAAAAATTCCTTTTGATGGAACGGCTTAGTAATGTAATCATTTGCTCCTAAATCAAATCCCTGAATTTTATCTTCAATTGAAACGTGAGCTGCTGTTAAGAATATAATTGGTACTTCAGAAACTTCCCGAATCTTTCTACAAACATCCCAGCCATTCATTTCTGGCATATTCACATCCAAGATGACTAAATCTGGTTTTTCATCTTGGAACTGAATTAAACCTTTTGTTCCGCTATCAGATAAAATAGTATGATAACCAGCTTGATTGAGGATAACTTCTAAGATGCTTAAAATATGCTCACTATCGTCAACTGCTAAAATTTTATGAGTCACTAAATATTAACTCCTATCAATACGGTCTTATTGCTATAGTAATTGACGCCCTAATTTGTTTTTAGACACAACACCGCCTTGAAAAAAAATAGTTACAAAGTTTTTCCACCACCCACTCTGAGTATGAAAAGATCCGAAATCCGTGTCAACATGCTTACAGTCATAAACTATTGATCAAGCCACTTATTTGCAGAGCAACAGGAACTGACTTAATTTTTTACAATTTTTATGTTCCGATTTTTAGGAAATACCCTTTCTATCGATGCATTTGATCAACTCTATCGAAAATAATTAATAAACCATTCATTTAATCTTACAAGCTTATGAAATTTTTTCATCAACCATTTGAAAGGAGTGTGCATGACCCAGAGTAATGGTGCAACTCTTCAGGGCACAACAGTTTATTTTTCCCGTCATAACACCATCCAATCAAACCTGCTATCGAGCACCTCATTAAAAATTAGTCAGGTTGGTTTTGGCTGTTACCGAATCTCTACAGGAAATGAACAACATAAAAAAGCTTTGATAAAAGCGCTTGGGCAGGGTGTCAATGTGATAGACACAAGCACAAATTATGCTGATGGCCGTTCCGAAGAACTTGTTGGTGAGGTGCTTTCTCAGTTATGCAGTGAAAAAAAGCTAAATCGCGAAGAAGTCGTTGTTGTTTCAAAAGTGGGGTATCTGCAAGGACAAAATTATGAAATGGCTAGACAACGGCGAAGACAGGGGAGACCGTTTCCAAACTTAGTCAAATACAGCCAAGGGCTTGATCACTGCATTCATCCTGAGTTCATTGAAGATCAACTCCAAAAAAGTTTACATCGATTACAACTCAATACCATTGATGCTTATTTGCTCCATAATCCTGAATATTATCTAAGCTGGGCAAAAGTTGCCACAATTCCACAAGAAAGCGCACAAAAAGAGTATTACAAACGCATCAAGTTAGCTTTTGAATATTTAGAAACGGCCGTTTCTGAGGGCAAAATTCAATGGTATGGCATCAGCTCAAACACCTTCCCGTTAACGAAAGATGAATATACATTTACATCCCTAGCAAAGGTGCTGGAAATTGCAGAATCGATTTCGCCTGAGCATCATTTCAAGTTTATTCAGCTACCGTTTAATCTGTTTGAAACAGGTGGCTTGACAGAACAAAATATGCCCAACTTAGAAAGCACAATTGCATATGCTGAAGCAAACAATTTGACCGTTTTAATTAATCGACCATTAAATGCCTTTCACAATGATCAGCTTATCCGACTCGCTGACGTGCAGCCACCAAGTTACCCGACAACAGTTGAAGAAGTGTCTACCTTGGTTGACAGTTTGGTTCAAGCTGAAGCTGAGTTTGCTGATAGATGGTTGCCGATCCTGGCAGAAGATGCCCAAACAAATCAACAGCTCTTAGAATATCTAGCCCTAGGCCAAATGCTGGATGGTAAGTGGCAAGGATTTGAAACTTATCAAAATTGGCATCAGCTACAGGCACAGTTTTTTATTCCAAGAGCTGAATCAGCCATTCAATTTTTATCACAGCATGCCAAGGCATCTGATGACCTAATCGATTGGTTGAATTCATATGTTGACCGATTTAATGAAACCTTGATGGCTGTGGCAGCATTTTATCAGGAGGCTGGTGCAAAAGAGGCCCTGCAGATTCAAGAAACGGCCGTTTCCATCTCAGCCGATTGGAAAGCAAATACATTAAGCCAAACGGCCATTCGGGCATTGCGAAGCACAAAAGGGGTGAGCTGTACGCTTGTGGGCATGCGGCAAGCGCAATATGTGGATGATATTTTGGCAGATTTGACAGTTCAAGTTGAGGTAAAAGATAGGGTTGAGGCGTGGCAGAAGTTGAAGACCCTCAATACAGAATAGGGAATGCCTATTAAATGTGCCGAAGTTTCTAGTTTGAAAACCTTGTTAGATGAAAACTCTGGACCCTCTAGGAAACGAAGTTTTTAGCCGTCTTTTTATTCAAAACAGGAACTTCGTTTCGCTTACCCTTTGGGAATCATCTCTCGATCTAGAAACCAGCTGCCACCGCGCTGTTTAAGTCTTTTAGGAGCACGATCATAGTACAGGTCAAAAATACGGCCGTTTTCCAATTGAATGCGAAAATAATATCGCCCTACTCCCCAAGACCCTTTTCGGGCAGCCTTGGTTAAGTTTGAGGGCCTCATGTTAACAGCAGAGGTACCCCGCCGGTTATAGTTGCGCCACTCAGTAATCAGGGTCCGAATAACCAGCTTCTCCTCACCCCAGATAAGACGGTTAGGGCAATGAGGCTTTTTAGAAAAAAGCGGGGCTTCATCAAATTCAACCGCTACTTCTTCGCCAATAAATCTAACATCCCAATCTTCGTGATTCACATGCATAAGATTATCACCGTACCCAGGATAATGATGTTGTCGCACCAATGTCTAATATCTTTTCAAGCTCTGAGCCATCTGGTTTCATCAGATATAAACCATTAAATGTGGCAAAGGCAATCAATTGGCCATCTGGAGAAAAGTCACCGTAAATCCCCGTTTCTAGAATAGCTGTTAGCTGTTCGTAATCACCACCAGCCGCTGAAATACGATACCAATCTGACGGAATATTGTGAGCGGAGGCAGTTTTTACGCCAACCAAACGGTGCCACCAAGAAACGGCCGTTTCTCGATTCTCCGCTGCTGTAAAGTAAACCCACTCCCCATCTGGTGAAAACAAGGGCACATCAACCACTTCAAACTCACCTTCAGGAACCAGCTGGCGCGCCTCACCGCCATCAGGATTGGCAAGCCACAGTGCGTTACCCAAAGACTGTGGATCAACAGTGACATACGAAATCTTATCATTAGCTGGGGAGACAGCCGGCCATATCCCTTCCGGAGCAATTTGGATACTCTCTCCGCTTTCAACCTCATATCGCTCCAAGAACAGCTTAAACTGGGCGCTGTCTTCAGAATTTGGGGTAACGCGTGAATAATAAACGTACTGTTGTTCTGGGGACCAGACTGGATTAAAAACAAGTCCTTCTGGTTGTTCTCTTTGAATCAAAAAGGTAGGAACGGCCGTTTCATCAGGTGCTGTTAAATAAATATCTGTGTAACCAAACTGGATTTCGCCATCTGGAGGTGGTGAGGCGTAAGCCATCAAAAGCTGCTCAGAATCTGTCAAAATGTCTATTTGAGACACCCACCCATTCTCAGGAGCCGTAAACAGACGCCGCACTGTTTTAGATTGAAGGTCATATTCCGAAATATACTGACTGCCCACATCAACCTCAATAAAAATTAATCGACCAGACGGACCTACAATTGGAGTTGGGATAGCCGTTGAGGCTGGTTCGGATACGGCCGTTTCTGGCACAGCGGTTGCAGGCTGAGATTGACACCCAACTAGGCAATAAAGAATGATCAAAATAAAGCTTGCTTTTCTCATGCTTTTGCGGCTCGTCGAAATGTGTGGCAATAAAGAGACAGTCCGTACTGTTCATAAAAAGCAATCGCTTGATGATTAGTAGATAGGACCTCAAGTCGCAGTTCTTGCTCATGCCACACTTCCGCAAACAAAAAGTCTAAAAGCGCTGTGCCAATCCCCAAGCGACGATGATCTCTTGAAACAAAAAGCTGGCGTAAATAAAAACCGGTGGCGGTTGATTTAAATAGCGCATACCCCACAATCAGGTGTTTCTGTGTGGCGACGAAACAGCGGTATTCATGCAGTAACCAAACAGCCATGCGCTTTTGCAAGCCCGTCACGCCCAATTTATTTTCATGCCCTTCATCTTGAATCAGCTGATGATTGAGTTTCCCTAATTGAGGAATGTCCTGCTGGGTTGCTTCACGGATGATTAAATCGTTCATACCCAATTGTACGAAAGCAAACCCAGTTTGAAAACATTTTGGCCATCAAGAAGTACACGTTTAAGGTCACCTCTTTACGGCTTCTGCTTCACGGGAAACAGTGGCATTTGGCGCAACGGCCGTTTACCATCTAAGAGTACATATGACTCAAGCCGCTTTGTTGGCACACCAATCTTGCGTAAGTCAGCCAGGTCTCGAATTTTGCCTTGACGACGCGCATTCAAGATGCGCTTTACGCCAATTGGCCCCACCCCGGGCACCCGTATCAGTATTGTGCGCTCAGCCTTATTCACCTCAACAGGATTTTCCAAAAGGTGCGCATTAGCCCACGCCATTTTGGGGTCTTCATCAAGCGGCAAGTTGCCGTCCCGATCAAACGGCATTTCCTCCATGTCAAACCCATAATCTCGAAACAAAAACGAGGTTTGATACAGTCGGTGCTGTCTCATTGGATTTTCAGCAGGCAAATTTTCCATTGGTGTATCTATAATTGGGCGAAAGGCTGAGTAGTAGATTCTCTGCAGTTTGTATTTTTTTATGAGTAGCTCACTAATAATTAGTAGTTCAAGATCAGATTCACCAACACCGCCCACCACAAATTGGGTAACACTTGAGGGCCAGCGCGTATTCCAAGAATTGAGCGGTTGTTCATTTTTCCTAACTTGCTCAATCCACTCGAGAGGTTTTACCAATTCGTTAACAAACTGTTTTTTAGGTGCTAATAAGGCCAGCCGTTTATCATTTGGGGCTTCCAGGTTGACAGATAACCGACTCGCCAGTTCCATTGAGCGGCGAACCTGGTCTTTTTCTGCCCCAGGCATCACTTTTAGGTGCAAATATCCCTTATATTGATACTTATTTCGCAGAATATCGGCCGTGTCGATCAATCTATCTTGAGTCGCCACGCCCCCTTTGATAATGCCAGAGCTTAAAAATAACCCTTTGACTAAACCTGCCCGATGCATATCCATAAACGTCTTGGCCATCTCTTCCGGTTTAAACGATTGTCGGCGATATGAACGCCCGGCTCGGAACGGACAGTAGTAGCAATCCCGCTCGCAGGCGGTTGTCAACATGGTTTTTAGGGCAGGTAGCGTTTTGCCACCTGGCATGATCAAATGGGAAATGCCTATCGATTTTTTATCCCCTTTTGGAGGGTTAGGTGGCGCTTTTGGAATCAACTGCCCACAAGGGGCTATTTCTTGAGCCAATGGCAGCTGCCTAGCTGGTTCACCATCAGGCTCCAGATTCATGTGAGTGGCAACATCTTGAAGTTTAGTTATTACATCCACTCACTCATTATAGAACATTTGTTCCTAATGTTGCAATAGGTTTTATTGAAACGAGTGCAATCAAAAGTTGTGTAACGAGGGAAAAGGTGTTCGTACGTCAGGGTGGGATGGCACGGTCACCATTTTCAAAAGATAACAGATGCGGAACCGTGCCATCTCACCCATGCGCAGGTCAGTCGAGGAGCGAGACGATTGGGCCAAGAATACTTGAACGCCCCACATCACTTGCCAATCGTCCCACCCTTACGTTTATTTCGACGTTACACAGAAACGAATCACACTCTATTGAAACTCAACAACAACCTCAATTTCACCCACAATATTGTCGTTTAGGTTTTCTAATTCTTCAGCAGGTATCCACCACTCGGTATGATATTGTATCTGTCACGTGTGTCTCCTAAATGTAAAAAACCTCTGAGCGTTGCGTCAACGCATTTTATCATGCGCAGCAAGCCTCAGAGGTTGTGATTAATTTTCACTTCTGCTTATGTGTCCTTCGACAGGCTCAGGATACATAAGCAGAAGTAGTTTAGTTCAACGGCCGTTTACCCAAGCCCATTTGTACCTCAGCAGGTGGAGCATACATTAGCGTCACCCCATTTTGACCCAGCATGTGGATACGCTCTAGCTCGATCAATCGCTGCATATCATTTTCTGAAAATTGGCTGACCACCGACTGCAAACGTGACAAAGCTATCGCTTCGTTCTCCGCTTGAAGCTGCCGCTTAAGCGCTTCAGCCAGCGCATCAGTGACCTGTGGCGGCATATCAATCGCCCCAATCATTACTCGAGAAATCTCAAACCCGGCCGCCGATAGCCGTTCTGCCACCTGTTGACGCACCTGTCGCTCTAATTTCCGCTGCATCCCCGGCTGGGTCAGTGCTTCAATGCTGTATTCACTTATAATGTGGCGTAAAATGTTGTTGGTGTGCTTTTGAACAATCTTGCCAGACTTTTGCGGCAGGTTTCGGGCTAGCTTTGGCCGATTTTCAGGAGCAATTCGGAATGGATTGAGATTATATGAAATGGTCCACTCAATTGATAGCGGCAAGCCACCGATCGTTTGAATGCTATCACAACGACCGTTTACCGAACCGGGATCAACCGGTATAAAATCCCCCACTTTTTCCGAAAATGGTTTAATGAAGTGATCCCCTGGAGTAAGAAAGCGAGCATACTCCCTCCCCCCATGTCGATACACGACTCCCGTGTGCATCTCTGGCACAAAAACGGCCGTATTTTGCCACATGGCCCAACCAACAAGTATGGCAATGCCGGTAACGGCCGTTAATACCATCATATTTCCTCCAGCAAACCCAGAGAGAACAATCATAAATCCGATCAGTAAAGTTGCTTTTAACATGGCTCACCTCGTTTAGTGAAGAATTAAGTCATCAGTAATCAGTTTTTGCCGTTACTGATTGTTGTTTTATCAAGTAGATAGTGTATCACAAACACTATACAAGCTATATTAGTGTAAATCATACACTTTGTCAAGGGGCAAAAAAAGTCGCTGGCTTTATCTACCAACGACCTAGGTACATGGTTATTCACTATTTACTGACAACAACTCACTAGCTATTGCTTGCCATTACGGTTTACCAGCCTTTCAAGCTCACTGTGGATAAGACACGACAAAATACCAGTTTGCAGACCGCTGATGTAGAAACCGCCAATCCACATTAAACATCGATGAAGGTGGTGGGCTACCATCCGAGCGGTAAATGTATCCCGTAAATTGGTTAGCTGATTCATAATCTGCAAAGAATAGCACCGTCAAAACATCCGCACCTGACCGTTCAATCCGAATCAAATCTCCGTTTGAAGACAAATAGCGGTAGCTTTCTGGCAGGATGGCATACCCATCCGAAGCTGGGGCAATCTCGTTATTTTCGATTTGCTCCACCACCTGCTCAAAACCATATGCCATTGAAGAAAACCGAGCGTTTTCCCACATGCGATCGAAGGCAACCGTATGGACAATAAGCAGTGTACCGATGTTTACTAGTAGGGGGATAGCCACTAATCTGACACCAAATTGGTAATTAACGGCTAAAAAAAGGATGGACCCCACAATCATGGCTAACAGGGTGATTTCCATGATCAAGATAAGGGGGCGGGCCCAAGTGGGCTCAATTGTTTGATGCAAAATTTGCGTCACGGCCGTAACCGTTACAAAAAATCCACCAAACCAAACTGATAAAATTCCAAATGAAGGTAATTCTTTATGAAGATACCGTTCGTCTTCCACCGATAGTTGAACCATGTCTTCCTCCAACAGGTCAACGTCATCACTTCAACACTCTCCAACTATTGAAGTTCGATGATGATTAGGCCACATCAAGACCACCATCCCCTTGACAATAAGAATGACGAACCAGTGATCTTAATTTCTGTTTTGTCGCTACTACTAACTCGCCACTGCCTGTCTGACAAAACAATTAGGTTATGTGTCTTTCTAACATCGAATCAACGATTTACAGTCGTTTTTCGCATGTCAAAAAGTCTTTGCTGCTTTTTGAGGTGTTTAGATGATGCGTAACAGTGAGGAAACCTCAATCGTCTCCGGTCGGTATAACCTGTGGCTTTCTTCTTCTCTTAATATGCCGATACAGAACAAAACCAATAAATACAAAAACGGCCGCCGCTAAGTCAATACCTAAATCTTTCAGCTCCCCGAAGTTGATCGGGCGGCGTTTAAATGTCGCTAACTGTAAAAACTCTTGAATCCAAGCCAAGTTCAGCATAACACTTAAATACAGGATCGGATAGCTGAGCAACTTAGGAAAGAATAGCAGTACGGCCGTTCCAATAAAACTAAACATCCCAAAGTGACCAACGATGTGAGACCATTCAGAATCAAAGACTCGATAGATAATAAATCGAAATATCCTTGATTCTTCGGCCAGCACGCCATATGGAAACAAAGCAAGACTAACAATACCTAATACAAAAACAAACAGTAATTTTTTAAGGTGGGTTCCGCTAAAAAACCGCTGTGTTAAATTGAAAGAGTGGTTTGAAAGATTCATTCGTATCTCCGCATAAATGATTTGAGCTAACAATACAACCTTGCAAAAATGAAAACGACCTTTCAAACCTACAGCAATTAACACTTATGTGACGTTACAATATAAAAAAAATGACAAAAGCACCACCATTTAAAGCCGTTTGATAACGCACTTGGGTGCTTGACGATTGGACGTAAAATATTTCCAGATCGCAAGCGTTTGGGTTTATGTGAATAAAAATGAACAGAATTATGTGGATTCATCTCTATTCACTGAGAAAACGGAAAGCTTTTTTGAAATACCTCAAATAACCTGTTTCTGTTTAACTACAAATCAAATAATGGGGGTAATTGGTAATAAATCGTCACCAAGTGAGCCCAATCAATCATTACAAATAACCATTTACCAATTACAATAAGACATCATGAAATTACTAATCGTCGAAGACAACATGAAGTTACGACCAGCACTTAAGGCTGGTTTTGAAGCCATTCCAAGTATCGAAGTCGTCAATGAATTTGATACGGGCGAAGCGGCCATAGAGTACTGCATTGAGCAGCAACCGGAAGTCATCCTGATGGATGTACAGCTGGCTGGACAGCTCAATGGTATTGAAACGGCCGTTGCCATTCGCCGTGAATTCCCCCGAATGCCCGTCGTCTTTTACTCCATCCAAGATGACGATAATTACTATCGGGATTTTCGTCGGGCTGGTATTTTGAGTCATTATGCCTATGTCCGGAAATCGAATTATCTTTTGCCACAGCTCATTGTGCCGCTGCTACAGGATGCCGTTAACGGCCGTTCATTCATTGACGCCGACATCGAAACCCGCGTTCAAGAAGTACGCCACAAAGATGAGCACGCCCCAATGGACCTGCTCGAGCCCAATGAGCGCGAGGTAGCCTGCATGCTCGCCATTGGCATGAGTAACGAGCACATTGCTAGCCGCATGGGTTTCCGCGACAAGCGAACTATTAGCCGTATTAACGGCCAAATTTATACGGCTTGGGGACTTAATCAAACCACCACCGACGAAAAAGTAGCCCGCACCCGCGTTGCGATTATTGTTCATGCTGGGCAACTCATCCACTGGGATGAAGACGGCAATCCTCACGTTATGGACGAGCGAGGGGAATGGGTCGGTTGGTCTTTATAATCATTTGTTGTATCGTTTGCTAGCGATCATATGACAAACAGCATCTTTTTAAACTGGGCCAGCATGGCCATCTCCATTTTTAATACAATTCTCCTGCTCTGGCTTGGTGCAACAGTCATTCTCAACGCCGAGCATCGCAATTGGGGCGTTTATTTAGCAACCGGCGGTCTTTTGCTGGGTGGTGCTTTTTTTGTGAGTCACTCAGCAATATTAGGTCTGGGCGTCAACCAGTTTACTGTACGCAACATGACCTTCTGGTGGACGGTGGGGCTTATCCCTACGACCTTGCTACCGTTTGCTTGGTACATCATCATTCTTTGGTTTTCGGGCTTCTGGGTCACCAATCCTCCGCTTCGAAAACGGCATCAACTCTTTTTCTACATCATCATTCTCATTTTAATGGGCGGTCTGATTAGTCTTTTTGCTGGTGTGTTGATGATTGCCTCCCCCCCCGGCGACTTTGTACTTCTCCGTCGAACCATTCGTTCAACTATTTTTGGCGTACCAATCTTAGCGATTGGGTACTCAATCTACGTCTTAGCCTGTTTTGGTCTCTCCGTAGACGCTTTGCGCCAGCCTGCACCGTCTAATCGGATCATGGGTAGCCGTGCTCGGCAGAGAGCCCACCCCTGGCTGGTTCGAGCGGCCGTAGCGCTCCTTGTGGTTAGCTTGCTTGTCACCGGCGTTATGCTCTGGATAGTTGAAGACACATTTCGGCGCTCGTTTGTAGATATTTATGCTGAGTCTCAGGAACTAATTATTACCATTGACCTCATCATATCGTCAGTTATTGCTGTGGCTATTTTTATGCTAGGACAGGCGGTGGTCTCCTATGAGGTTTTCACTGGCAAGACGCTGCCTCGCGGCGGTTTATTCAAGCATTGGCAAAGGGTTGTTATCTTAGCAATGAGCTATGGCTTTGTCATTGGTGCCGTTCGAGGGCTTCGATTTAGAAATATTTATGGTCTTCTATTGGCAACAATCTTAATGACCTTTTTCTTTGCCTTGGTAAGCTGGCGTTCCTACGTGGAAAGAGACCGGTTTATGGACAATTTACGGCCGTTTATCCTGAGTCAACACCTCTACGAGCAGCTCCTGACAAGCTCGACGCCACAAGAAGTTAATATTGCGGGGCCATTCAAAGTGCTGTGTGATGAGGTCCTTGAGGCCAAAATGGCGTATCTTGCCGCATTAGGCCCAATGTCTGCCTTAACCGGACCGCCGATAGCCTTCCCAGATAGCCTTGTCCCCAAACTGCCTCCACTTAACAATTTAATGAATCAGTTCACCTCGCCAAATGTGTTTCCTGTGCCGGTATCCGAGCAAACTTACTCGGGTGCCACCTGGGCCATTTCGCTGTGGAGTGAGCGGGGGCTCATTGGCGTGCTGCTGCTTGGCGAAAAACGAGCTGGGGGTGTTTACACACAAGAAGAAATGGAAATTGCTCGCGCTGTTGGCGAACGTCTCATTGATACACAGGCCAGCGGGATTATGAGCCAGCGCCTGATGGCTCTCCAGCGTGAACGTTTAACCCAAACCCAAGTAATAGACCAACAAACAAGACGTGTCCTTCATGATGATATTTTGCCCACTATCCAGACGGCTCTCATCACTTTAGGCGCTGAAGCAACAACCAACAATCACGTCTCTGATGCTGTAACCACATTAACCGATGCGCACCGCCAAATATCAGACCTCTTACGCAATATGCCAACGACGTCTGCCCCGGATGTGGTGCGCTTAGGTCTCTTACCTGCCCTAAAGCGAGCAGTAGAAAATGATTTAGCCCATGCATTTGACCAAATTATTTGGAATATCGAGCCAACGGCCCAAGAAACGCTAAAGCAGATGCCATCTTTAACGGCTGAAGTGCTTTTTTATGCCAGCCGGGAAGCGGTCCGAAATGCCGCTCGGTATGGCGCAGAACAAAAGCTAGGACGGCCGTTTACATTAACCATCTCAGCCGTACTTGATGAAAAGTTAATCATTGCCATTGAGGATAACGGCATGGGCATCAGTTCAAACACCAAATCCAAAGGATCTGGGCAAGGCCTCGCTCTTCATTCAACCATGATGGCTGTTATTGGCGGGGAAATCATTATCGACAGCGTGTATCAACAATATACCTGTGTCAAACTAAGCCTCCCCTTAGATCGCATCCCCTCATTAGCTGAAACTGCCCCAGCAATTGGTACTATCTAAGACAGAAGCACCCTCTATAAACTCATGCTGAATAAAATCCTAAAAGTTAAACTGAAACGGCCGTTTTGGTTTAGTACTTGGTACATAAGTTCCTTTAATAATGTCATGTCGAGCGGGTCAAGCCGACTAACACGGCAATCAATTAAAGAGTTGACCCATCTCTCCACTAGACTATTAAATAAAGTATGCTTCTTTAACGACGAGATGTCTCGACTCAGCTTATGACCGAGACTGCTTTTATTGAGCCCCGCTCGACATGACACAAAAGTAAAGGTTATTTTTGTAACAATGTATTTAGCCTATGATTTAAACGACACCCTTCCGCGTCCAATATCGAATAATGCCATCAACCGACATATGCAGTGGATTCGAAACGATGTATTGGTGAATTTCACCGTCTGACATGCCTAGCTTTTTTCCACGCTCAATATCAAATGCTTTATACAGCTCAACAATTTCATCCCGTGGCGTCCCTTTCTTAAGCGCTTCAAGCACTAAATTTGAGGCATCATTGAGCAATTGGCTAAACGTCTCTATATGCGGTTCCGCTTCAAGAATCGGTCCAAAATGGGTTGGATATAGGCGTTTTGGGTTAATTACTTTGATTTTTTCTAATGTTTGTTGCCAAATATCAAGTTTAAATTCAGGTGGCGGTGCTGGTAAAACAGTATACGGTCGATTTCCCAATCGATTTCCAATTGAGTCTCCAGTAAACAACCTATCGCCTAGCTGATACGCCATATGATGCCATGCATGTCCCGGGGTATCATGACAAATAAACTGGAGATCACCGATTGTGATGGTTTGTTGATCTTCAACGGCCGTTACTTGTTCAGCAATCGCGGGAATTGTCGTTCCCCAGAGCTTTCCCATATTTTCTTCACCGTAAATGCGGGTGGCACTCTTAATTAATCGACTTGGATCAACTAAGTGAGGATACCCTACATGATGAACATATAGTTTTGCTCCTGCTTCAGCTAACTGCCCACCAGCACCAGAATGATCAAGATGAATATGGGTTACAAGAACATGCTTAATATCAGTTAGAGCTAAATTAAATTGGCTAAGTCCAACTTTGAGATTCTCTAATGTGGAAGCTGGTCCTGTATCGACAAGAATAGGGTCACTACTGCCTAAGATGAGATAAGAACCAATTGTTTCCGGTGTATTTTGGTAATTTAAGTCGATGGTATAGATTTCAAGTGTCATACAGCAAATAATAACATTAATTGAATAATCCCTTTAAATGGGGGATCATTATTTCCGACCTTTACCGCCCCCAATCGTAAGTTCAAACCAGAACCCTTTTGCCTGTTGATTTGGACAATAAATGGGCTTTTGATTTCTGTAACGCAACGCTTTGTGCGCCAAACGGCCGTTTGCAAAATACTGTCTCTCAAACTGAGTCGACTCAGCACGATTTCTCATTAATTGATCGTTCCCCACTATCCCTTTATTTAATAGGTCAACCAATTTTTTGTTGATTCGTTTACGCTGTCGTTTACTCTGTCTTTGATGCGGTCCTGCATAGCTATTTGGCATCTGCCAAGCAACATATTCACATCCTGCTTTGCCCTGTAATCCCTTTGTATCTTTGAATCGAAAAGCAGCTGGGCCATGTTGCCACGCCGCTTCTTTAAAAGATGTTTCAGAAAATGAGGCACCAATGCAAAAATGTGATTGATTCAAAACGTTTGCTGATCGTTCATAGAGCCGTTGAATTCTAGGGCTGATTTGTGTCATCGCTTGAATCGTAGCTCGTGCGATTGGCGCTTGGCCATTCTTGGAACCATCTTGATGTGATTCCGTTCGCCCGCTGTGAAAAGTCGCGTATAGGTGCGCCCGAAGCGTCCCTATCTTTGCCAACACTATGTTCAGTGGGAGTAAGACGGAATCTGTATGTAAGCGATTTATTTTCAAAGCTTGGGCCACTTTGGGTAGCGAACAGAGCCATATACGGCCGTTGGCTCGCTTCCAAAAAAGCCCTTCCCCTTGATTCAGCAAGTTTCTCATCTGTCGCCAACCGCAAACACGGGTATGTGACTGCTTATTGGTTAACTGATGTTTAACCTCGTCAATTTCTAGCCAGCCCGTGCCGTTTGTGTCTAAATGACGCAACAGCAACCAGATTCGCCCTGCTGATACCTGCTTTTCTTTTAATAAGGAAAGGGCAATATCCGGAAAGATAGGAATAGAAACGGCCGTTGACTCATTGTCCGTCGGCTTATTGTTCCTGGGCCAATCAACAACCAAAGGGCCACCCGATTCATCTTGGGGATGCGATTGTGGTAAAACACGACGCACGTTCTGCGACCCCCACCCCAAATGAGCCGGCAAACCCTGCACTTTCTCAGCTAAAGGAGTAGCACATGAGGAAGGTATGCCATCATTTGTAAATGATGACATATTGGGTTGTTGAGAAATCTGTTTGCGCAACGCTAAAAGTTTTTGTTGCGCTTCTTTTACCTCAAGCGAAATCTCACTTTGTTGGGGCAAAAGCTGGCTAGGTGACGTTGACAAGGCATACGCTTCCTGCCAGTAAGAGATTTAGGGGAATCTCACTAGGTATCTTGAAAAAACAGGCTGGTTATGTGATATTTACTCGGTAAAAACCAAAAAACTGCCCATTTTCTCTCTCACATACGTAATGATTTTCACATATATAAGCAGCACAAAATAACCTGATTCAACGACGGATTGCACCATTGACAGGGTCGCCTGCCTATGTTATTCTCTTACTTAGCTAGTGAGCTACCTTGGGACAAAAAAATCCCTCCTCACTAAAGAGGCACTGTTAAAGGTGTTGGCGGCACCCAATCAGTTGACAGGTAACTTGCTGAATACACTGAGGCCAGGCGGAAACGTCTGGCCTTTTGCTTTTCTATAGCGATTTCCAATTGACAAGATTTTGGCGGAATCTTTGCTAGAAGCAGCATCGTCGGGGAAACGGCCGTTGAAAGCTCAAATCAGTATCATAAATCTAATCAAACGGCTTAAACATCGAAAAACCTCCAGAAAAATTCCTCAATAAACACAAAGATTGGTGCATACCGGAAAATACCCAATATCCACCTTATCTTTCCATTTTAATAAACATAATCTAAATTTCGAGACAGTCTAACAGAATTATTTTGCCCTGTCAATCAATCTATATGGTATAGATTGCGTTTTTTGACCAACTAAATCAATTATTGCTCATTATTTTGGCGATTTTACCTATTCTTGACAACCAAAATAGAGTTATATAACATAGGGACATGTTTAATGGCAATCAATTAGACTTGGATTTTGATCAATACGCACCAAACTGGGAACGCATCGGCGTCGTTGTGCCCCCTTTTACAATTGAAGCTGATCCAAGATTTATGTACCTCTCAACCGAAACAAGACGCGCCCTCTCTAAAGTTAGTTACATGGTAGAAGCTGGCCAAGGAGCATCTGTTATCGTCGGGGAAATTGGCACCGGTAAAACGACCCTTGCCTCATGGTTCCACAGCCGCTACGATCGTCGTCCAGATTTTGTGGCGGCTAAGGTAGATGAGGTGCCTAAAAAGAGTGGCCTTCTCCTATTAAGAAGAATCGCCTCAGAATTTGGGATCAGAACACGACGAGCAACTGAAGATCAACTTAACGAATTCCGTGCATTTCTTATTGATATCGTGCAGGATAATGTGCTGCCGCTAATTATTATTGATGAGGCACACGAATTAAGTCCGGAGCAGTTTATAGAGCTTCGCCGACTGCTTAACTTTAGAGACCCTAAGGGGGGCAAAGCGTTTCAGCTTATTTTGCTGGGCCGACCAGACTTGGATATCAATCTGCGTGGTGTCCCAGATTTTAATGATAGGGTGGCCACCCGTTCCTCAATGGATCCGCTAACGCCAGATGATACAAAATCTTTGATTGAGTATCGACTCTTAGCCGCAGGTCGTGATTCAAAACAAGCACCGCTATTTTCCGAAGACTCCTTCCTTCCTATATGGAAGGAGACAAAGGGTTACCCGCGTAGTATTTGTCTTCTTTCACTCCATCTTTGTCTAGAACTTTTATCAACAAATGAAGCCACAATCGACGGTGAGTTTGTAGAAAAATTCTTAGAGCATCAGCATGGATACCGTCAGGCTGGGAACTAGAACCTAAATGACAAAGAAAAATTCATCTGCCAAATCTTCGAGTACAATGGCCGCCCTATTAAAGGAAAAGCCTAAAAGAGGCCGCCCGCCTCGGAAAGTCGAGCGACAAAATGTTTACGTGTCCCTTACAAAAGAAGAAAAAGAACAAATTAAGGCGTTAAGCAAACAGTTTCCTAAAGGCATCGCCAGAGCAGACATTCCCGATCTCGCTGTAACCATCCTCTCTACCCGTATGGAGGCCATGCGGCGAGCAATATCCGATCGAGATCGTGAAATGCCCGAAGGGGTGACTGATCTTGATTCGCTATTTCTCCTATGGGATTTGCAACTACCTGAATCAACCGAAACTGAGAAATGGACTTCAATTCGGCTTTCCCCACAGCCTGTCATTGAGCTGGGCAGGCTACACGGTACCCTCAACGCACTTTTTGGCACGACTAGAAGCGACACTTTCCGCTTGGGGCTTTCCTTATTAGAGCAGTTTGTAATGAAAATTGTTCCCACGCTTGAATTGGAGTCTTGGAATCTTGATGATGCACGATACAAGATCAGAAGTATTTATTTGTGAGCTACTCATAAATAAATCGTGTGTTGTTGGGTCACAACTTTGAAATAATTTTCGATCTAAAAATAGATAGGTTGAGTTTAAAAATTGGTTCAAAAAAGCCTTGACAAACAAATTCCAGGTTAGTATACTTCTAAACTGTCGAAGCTATTCGAGATGTCGTTGCAAAAAGCAGAACATCAATTAAAACTAAACACCAGATAGTTAATTTTAAATCAAAGCCAACCTCTAAGCGGCTCGCTATTAAAAGATGAGTCGTTTTTTTGTCCCCACTAACATAGGTGGTAAGGCAGTTTGTGAATTGGCCTTGACAAAGAAAAACAGCTTGATATACTCCCAAGCCCTTCGAGAAAATAACTCAAAGGCTTCAACAAAAGATGTCGTTGCAAAAGCAAAACATCATTAACAGTTAAACACCAATTCGTAGCTAGAAATTTAGTCGCAAAACATGAATTAGCTCAAAAAGCTAAGGTATCGTTTTAGTCTGGGAATCTAGCAAAATTAAATTGGAAATTGGCCTTGACAACTTTGGGAAGCTTGATATACTCCCAGACCGCTCTCAATTGAGAGTTTGGAAAAGCCAAAATAGAACTTTGACAACTAAAGAGTGACAAGAACTATCGTTAAATTGCTTGGGTCCAGAAAAACTTTGATTAGTTCCGTGATATAAAGCACGGATTTTGACTCTTTAATTAGAGTCCAAACTTTCTTTTACGGAGAGTTTGATCCTGGCTCAGGATGAACGCTAGCGGTGTGCCTAATGCATGCAAGTCGAACGGGAACCTTTGGATTCGTCTGAAGGGGAGAGTGGCGGACGGGTGAGTAACACGTAGGTGACCTACCTCGGAGAGGGGGACAACCACTGGAAACGGTGGCTAATACCCCAGATGATTGAGTGTCTAGAAAGCTTTATCTAAAGCTCCGGCGCTCCGAGAGGGGCCTGCGGCCCATCATGCTAGTTGGTAAGGTAACGGCTTACCAAGGCTTAGACGGGTAGGGGGCGTGAGAGCGTGACCCCCCACACTGGTACTGAGACACGGACCAGATACCTGCGGGTAGCAGCAGCAAGGAATATTGCGCAATGGGCGAAAGCCTGACGCAGCAACACCGCGTGGAGGATGAAGGCTTTCGAGTCGTAAACTCCTTTTCTGAGGGAATAGATAGGAAGGTACCTCAGGAATAAGTATCGGCTAACTACGTGCCAGCAGCCGCGGTAAAACGTGGGATGCGAGCGTTATCCGGATTTATTGGGCGTAAAGCGCATGCAGGCGGTTTCTTAAGTCGGACGTGAAAGCTCCTGGCTCAACTAGGAGAGGCCGTTCGAAACTGGGAAACTTGAGGATGGTAGAGGTAAGTGGAATTCCCGGTGTAGTGGTGAAATGCGTAGATATCGGGAGGAACACCAGTGGCGAAGGCGGCTTACTGGGCCATTCCTGACGCTCAGATGCGAAAGCTAGGGGAGAGAACGGGATTAGAAACCCCGGTATTCCTAGCCGTAAACGATGTCAACTAGGCGTAGGAGGTCATTGACCCCTTCTGTGCTGTAGCTAACGCGTTAAGTTGACCGCCTGGGGACTACGGCCGCAAGGCTAAAACTCAAAGGAATTGACGGGGACCCGCACAAGCAGCGGAGCGTGTGGTTTAATTCGAGGCAACGCGAAGAACCTTACCAGGGTTTGACATAGCAGTGGTAGAGATCTGAAAAGTGACCGACCCTTCGGGGAGCTGTTACAGGTGCTGCATGGCTGTCGTCAGCTCGTGCCGTGAGGTGTTCGGTTAAGTCCGATAACGAGCGCAACCCCCATCGTTAGTTATACGTGTCTAGCGAGACTGTCGGTGATAAGCCGGAGGAAGGTGGGGATGACGTCAAGTCAGCATGGCCTTTATATCCTGGGCTACACACACGCTACAATGGCCGGTACAATGGGTTGCCAAGCCGCGAGGCGGAGCCAATCCCCCAAAGCCGGTCTCAGTTCGGATTGCAGGCTGCAACTCGCCTGCATGAAGTCGGAGTTGCTAGTAAACGCGCGTCAGCAACAGTGCGTTGAATACGTTCCCGGGTCTTGTACACACCGCCCGTCACGTCATGGAAGTTGGCAACGCCTGAAGTCGGTGAGCTAACCCTCACGGGAGGCAGCCGCCTAAGGCGGGGTCGGTAACTGGGACGAAGTCGTAACAAGGTAGCTGTAGCGGAAGCTGCGGCTGGATCACCTCCTTTTAAGGTTACTGAGCAATATGCGAATATTGCTCCAAACCAGGTCAGTCATATTAGCCCCCGCTAATATGCTCTGGCTCAGGCAAGATGGTTCCTGTCACTCTTTAGTTGTTAAATTTTTAGCACCTTTAACAATAAACCTTTTAAGGGACAGTAATGAAGGGCTTGTAGCTCAGCTGGTTAGAGCGTTCCTCTGATAAGGGAGAGGTCGTTGGTTCGAGTCCAACCAGGCCCACCTGTTTATTGAGGGGATGTAGCTCAGTTGGGAGAGCGCCGCCTTTGCACGGCGGAGGTCAGGAGTTCGAGTCTCCTCATCTCCACTAAATCCTTAAAAGTCCTCGTTACAAAATAGTTCACCACTTCCGAAATCGATTGTGAAATTAACGAGTGTCTTTCATAAGAAAAGATACTCATTAGCATCTCAGTCTATCGAAGATGTTAACTAGTTGCACGTTAATAACTGAATAAGAACATATAATCTTATCAAATTTCTAAAAAAATTCGAGTAGTTGGCAGAATGCATCCTTATTAGGTTGCTGGAGACTGTCAATTACTAGGTAAATCATAAATATTTATCTTTATTGAGATAAAACCGGCGTGATTTACCAGAACGTAATGCATTTCTGTAGAAATGCCGAATTCTCCGTATCATGTGTGTAAGCTACTAAGAGCGCACGGTGGATGCCTTGGCACCAAATGCCGAAGAAGGACGTGGTACACTGCGATAAGCCCCGGTTAGTCGTGTGCAGACGCTATACCCGGGGATTTCCGAATGGGGAAACCCACTAGGGGTTAATGCCCTAGTACTGTTATCTGAACACATAGGGTAACAGAGGGAACCAGGTGAACTGAAACATCTTAGTAACCTGAGGAAAAGAGATTATTCCCTGAGTAGTGGCGAGCGAAAGGGGATCAGCCCAAACCGTTTTCTATATGGAAACGGGGTTGTAGGACTGATATAAAGATGATGGTTGGTAGTAGAACTTTCTGGAAAGTTTGACCATAGAGGGTGACAGTCCCGTATACGAAACCAAACAGATTCTGATCAGTATCCTGAGTACGGCGGAGCACGCTAACTCTGTCGGAAGCTGGGAAGCCCACTTCCCAAGGCTAAATACATTTGGTGACCGATAGTGAACAAGTACGGTGACGGAAAGGTGAAAAGACCCCCGGTAAGGGGAGTGAAATAGAACCTGAAACCGTGTGCTTACAACCGGTCGGAGCACTATGACGGCAACTTCGGTTGCTCGTAATGTGTGACGGCGTGCCTTTTGGAGAATGAGCCAGCGAGTTAATTTTAGTGGCAAGGTTAAGTCAGAAACAGACGGAGCCGAAGCGAAAGCGAGTCTGAATAGGGCGAATAAGTCGCTAGGATTAGACACGAAACCATGTGAGCTACCCATGGGCAGGCTGAAGCGAGACTAATCTCTCGTGGAGGGCCGAACCCACTAATGTTGCAAAATTAGGGGATGACCTGTGGGTAGGGGTGATATGCCAAACGAACTTGGAGATAGCTTGTTCTCTCCGAAATAGCTTTAGGGCTAGCGTCACGCGTTTAGTATAGGGGGTAGAGCACTGGATGAGCTAGGGGGCGCAAGCTTACCGACCTCAACCAAACTCCGAATACCTATACTCCAGAGCGTGGCAGTCGGACTATGTGAGATGAGTTTCATAGTCGAGAGGGAAACAACCCAGACCGACGGCTAAGGTCCTTAAATCGATGTTAAGTGGGAAACGATGTGAGAGTGTTTAGACAGCCAGGAGGTTGGCTTAGAAGCAGCCACCCTTTAAAGAGTGCGTAATAGCTCACTGGTCAAACGCTTTTGCGCGGAAAATGTAACGGGGCTTAAACATCGTACCGAAGCCACGGGCGGCAACTTATGTTGCCGCGGTAGGAGAGCGTTCTGTAGGAGATACAAGGGTAACCGAAAGGATATCTGCGGCCTACAGAAGTGAGAATGCTGGCATGAGTAGCGTAAAACATGTGAGAACCATGTTCCCCGTAAACCTAAGGTTTCCGACGGAAGGTCAGTCCGCGTCGGGTTAGTCGGGCCTTAGCCGAGGCCGAAAGGCGTAGGTGATGGACATCTGGTTAATATTCCAGAACCACTTTTAATGAGTGATGGAGGGACGCAGTTTGGTAGGTCAGCCTCTTATTGGATTGAGGTTGCTATAACTTAGGGCAGAGACGAGTGTAGGAAAATCCGCACTTTGAGCTTGAATTATAGCACGGAGCCACAGAGCCGTAAGTGATTGAGCCAAGCTGCCAAGAAAAACTTCTAAGCGTTGATTTATAAGTGACCGTACCGCAAACCGACACTGGTAGGTGGGTAGAGTATACCAAGGGGATCGAGAGAACCTTCGTTAAGGAATTAGGCAAAATACCCCCGTAACTTCGGGAGAAGGGGGGCCCTGGTTGGTTAGCAATTAAGCGAAGCTGACCGAGGCCGCAGAGAAATGACTCCTCCAACTGTTTAACAAAAACACAGGTCTCTGCTAAGTCGAAAGACGATGTATAGGGGCTGACGCCTGCCCAGTGCTGGAAGGTTAAGGGGAAGGGTTAGCTTTCGGGCAAAGCTCTGAACCGAAGCCCCAGTGAACGGCGGCCGTAACTATAACGGTCCTAAGGTAGCGAAATTCCTTGTCGGGTAAGTTCCGACCCGCACGAATGGCGTAATGAGAGGTGTACTGTCTCAACGTGAGACCCGGCGAAATTGAAGTACGAGTAAAGATGCTCGTTACCCGCAGATGGACAAAAAGACCCCGTGGAGCTTTACTGCAGCTTGACATTGTATTGAGTGTGTATTTGTGTAGGATAGCTGGGAGGCTTTGAAGCTGGTCCGCTAGGATCGGTGGAGCCATTGGTGAAATACCAGCCTGATACATTTTTGATACTAACCTGAGTCCGTAATCCGGCTTGGGAACAGTGTCTGGTGGGCAGTTTGACTGGGGCGGTCGCCTCCGAAAGAGTAACAGAGGCGCCCAAAGGTTGGCTCAGACTGTATGGAAACCAGTCGAAGAGTGTAAAAGCAGAAGCCAGCTTGACTGCAAGACCTACAAGTCGAGCAGGGACGAAAGTCGGGTTTAGTGATCCTACGGTTCCGAGTGGAAGGGCCGTGGCTTACCGGATAAAAGCTACCCCGGGGATAACAGGCTAGTCTTTTCCAAGAGTTCACATCGACGAAAAGGCTCGGCACCTCGATGTCGGCTCGTCGCATCCTGGGGCTGGAGAAGGTCCCAAGGGTTGGGCTGTTCGCCCATTAAAGCGGCACGCGAGCTGGGTTCAGACCGTCGTGAGACAGGTCGGTCTCTATCCTCTGTGGGCGTAAGAGATTTGAGGAGAGCTGCCCCTAGTACGAGAGGACCGGGGTG
>JBCCFD010000034.1:0-30706 GCA_039029915.1 Chloroflexota bacterium | reverse complement strand
GCATTTGTTGTAACCTCCAAGTCCGTATTATATATATTATTTAGAAAAAGTCTTTTGAGTGATGACTTTTATCAGCTGTCTGACGAGGTTATTCGTGGCCGGTAATGGGTGGGATTTTTTGGCGCTCTTGATAAGGTTTGATTTGATCGGGAGATAGCGTGTTCCCATTTTGATGCTTCCAGAAAACACGGCCGTTTTCATCGTTGATAGAAATCCAGCCACTAAGCCGCATTTTGTTTTCCCATGCCCGATTGTTTGAAGCGCGTGTGGCTTGACCAAATAATGAGGTACTAGAATCGGCCGTGAACAGATGTCTCCCTTTTAAATGGGCCGGGAGCGGGGTAGGATTGGAGTTAAAGTCAGCGTTGGCGACGGGGCGAAAGTGATGAATAAGCTCTTTTTCCGCCATATCCATATCAAAATGCTCCCACTCTTGGTCTTGAAACAGCAGCTTTTGCTGAACATAGGGGCGACAATCTGCCAGTGAAAAGAAAGCCACCTCCCAATTTAAGGAAAGCGGCTGATTAAGTTTAATTAATTGGCCTAATTTTGAAGGTTTGTTGAGATGCTCCCAGAAACGAGTGACGACATCACGCTTTGACTGCCCAATATAAAAAACAAGCTGATCAAAGCGCACCATATAAATCAAGTGGTTTAATTCAGCTTGCTCAATTCGCTTGTTTAAAATGTCACCCACCGAAAAAATTTGCATAATTTCGGTAGTATACGATCAAAACATGACCGACATCAATTTGCGCATGCCCTGTTCTTTTAGCCACAATCGTGTTCTAGAGCGTTCGCTTGTTTGAGGGATTCTGGCAATTGGCAGTTTGGGTAAACTCACAACATTATCAACCTGACCATGAAGTTCATTGATGACTGGTAGTAGCTGATTGGGTTGTAAACCTAGCTTATGCGATTGCTCAAAGAACGCATTATAAAGCTTGTTAGCCACAGGTTGTCCAGAGGTAATGATGAAGACAGAATTAGATAGCTGCATCGCTTTCTTCGTCATCACGTTTAGATCAGAACCTAAATCTAATATCACCTGATACCCATTCGTTGATAAATCAGTCAATATCTTTTCAAGCTGAGGCAGTTTTGCCTCAAAGTTGATCGTTTGTAAAATGCCCGGTGCAGGAATAACAAACAGATCAGCCCGATGTTTTTGAGCCATTTGCTTGATTTGCGACATCGATAAATGTTCCACGGGACTATCAAGCAATTTCAAGATGTGGTCGTTGGTGTATAGATTTAGCATGGGGGCAACACCACCCAACGGCAAATCTAAATCGATCAGAACCGTTGGCTTATCTTCTTGAATGGTAATTGCTTCGCTGAGCTGAATGGAGAGGGTTGTCGTGCCAACGCCACCTTTCGGGCTAAATAAAGAAACAATCGAGCCATTTTTCGTATTGATGATGCCCGTTTGAATCCGTTTTGAGCGTCGCAGGATGGCTGACACATGGGCAATTAGCTCGTCTGATTGGAAAGGCTTGGTCAAATAATCATCAGCGCCAGCTTCATACGCTTTTGATTTGTATTCCTTTGTTTCTAATGCGGTTAAGAAAATAATAGGGATTTGCGTTGTTCCTGGATCGTTACGTATTTCATTGCAGACCTCAAACCCGTCCATACCGGGCATCATTGCATCTAAAACAATGAGGTCTGGCTGATGCATTTGAGCGGCCTTGATGCCACTTGGCCCATCTTTGGCCAAATTTACATCATACCCTTCTCGACGAAGTTGATGTTCAATGAGATAACGCATGGGGAATTCATCATCGATGATGAGGATTTTTTGTTGATTCATACCGTTACATACCTTGTTCTCTGCGATTTTAATACCAATACACGACGACTCATTTCTATGTAAAAATCGCGTTTAATCCAAAAATTTTGATTGTTTGGATTGAAGAAATTCAATATTATAATGCTTATAAAATTTAGAGATTTGTGTAAATGACACAATTTTAGTTTTGTATTTCAGCAATTAACAGTGCTTCAAACATTTCTTCTTAAGAGACTATTTCGTTAATTGCAACCAAGATGTGCATAAAATTTACAAAAAGGTTTGGACTGCATGAACTTCATATCAATTTTAAAAATTCCAAACCAAAACCTTACAAGTTACAATACCACTTCATCTCAAAGTATAGATTTGTGACGTTAAGAAGAAACTTACAGTACTTTTGTCATGATTTCCTGTAAGGCAATATGTAATAACCTATTGGTAAGTTATTGTAAAATTGCAGTGGGTCCATCCGCGCTAACATGCAAGCAAAAGACACTCTGGAAAACCAAACTAAAAACGACTGACTGACATCCAAAATTTGTCAGTGATTTAAGTGAATCGTAAAAAATGTTGTAGAGCCTGAGGCTCTAAACGGTTTACTTATAAGAGAAGCAAAAGATCATTTATTTTGAAAAGCCTTTGTTTCTTACCTAACCTAGGAGCAAGCTCTTGCCACACTCAATTCTTCTCGTTGATGACGAGCCACAAACACGCGATTTATTACGGTTAATGCTCAAACGAGATGGGTATGAGGTTTTTGACGCTGAAGATGGGTTTGACGCCCTCGAAAAAGTAAAGCAATTTAAACCGGATGCCATTTTACTTGACGTGATGATGCCTGAGATTGACGGCATTGAGGTCTGTGTGCGGATTCGTGCAGACGAAAAAATTTCTGATATTCCTATTATTATGCTCAGTGCCCGTACCCACACCGAAGCTATCGAGATTGGCATTTTAGCAGGGGCAACTCGGTATTTAGCGAAGCCAATTGGTCGGAAGGATTTGCTTCGCAATGTGACCGAAGTGTTAGATGGCATCCCTTCACCTGAGGTGCAGCTAATGCGTGAGCAGCTATTAGCGCGCAATGCCCGAATGCGTGAGTCGAATTAGCCCTTTCCTAAATAAAGCCGTTTTTCTAAACTAATTGTTTTGCCAACTCAATTTGAGCCGCAACGGCCGTACCGCCAGTCCCTCCCGCTACATTACGACTAGCCAAAGAACCTTCAAACGTCATTGCCGTCATGACATCTTCTCCAAATGTTGGATCAATGGACTGAAAATCTTCTAGCGTTAAATCCGTCAAGGTACCCTGACGGTTTTCAGCAAATTGCACCACTTGCCCAACGACACCGTGCGCCTGCCGGAAAGGCATACCTTTTTTCACCAAATAATCTGCTAAGTCTGTCGCTAAAAGAGAAGGTTCAAGCTGTTCCGCCATTTTTTGCGGGCGAAGTTTGAGGGTGTTAATCAGTCCCGTCATGACTGGAATCACGAGTGATAGCGTATCAAAAGCGTCAAAGACAGGCGCCTTGTCTTCTTGAAGGTCTTTGTCATAAGTGGAGGGTAGCCCTTTAATAGTGGCTAAAAAGCCAGTGAGATTGCCCAATAAACGGCCGCTTTTGCCACGTGTTAATTCCAAAGTGTCTGGATTTTTCTTTTGAGGCATTAGGCTTGACCCAGTGCTGTACTGGTCATCGATAAGGATGAACCCAAACTCAGCGCTGCTAAAAATGATAAGCTGTTCGGATAAGCGGCTTAAGTGAAGCCCAATCATGGTGGTTGCATAAAGAAAATCAGCCACAAAATCACGCCCTGACACGGCATCAAGACTATTGGGCGAGATTGTGTTGAATCCAAGCTCATTCGCTAAGAATTCGCGGTCAATGGGATAGGCAGTGCCAGCGAGGGCGGCGGAGCCAAGCGGGAGCACGGCCGTATTCTCACGAACATTGGTTATTTTTTGACGATCGCGAACGAGCGGCCAAAAATGGGACATGAGCCAATGCCCCCAAATCACAGGCTGAGCGTGCTGAAGATGCGTGTAGCCCGGGAGCGGGGTGTCGATATGCTGCTCGGCGTGGTTGATTAAAGCCGTTTGTAAATCGGACAGCATCTCATCAAGCGCATCACATGCCTGCATGACCCACAGCCGAAAATCAGTGGCAACCTGGTCATTGCGGCTGCGTCCCGTATGAAGCTTGCCGCCAACTGCCCCAATTATTTCAGTAAGTCTTCGCTCGACGGCTGTATGTACATCTTCATCATTGTCTGCAAAAACAAATGTGCCCTCATCAATCTCTTTTTGGACAGATTCAAGGCCGTCAATGATTTCTTCAACTTCGCTTCCCGTGATGATTTGGGCGTGAGCTAACCCCTTGGCCCACGCAATCGAGCCAGTGATATCTTCACTCGCTAGGCGCATATCAAAACCTAAGCTGGCGTTAAATTGGTGCACTAATTTGTCAGTTTCTTTGGCGAATCTTCCGCCCCATAATTTGCTCATTTATCCTAAAGCTCCATAGGCACCTAAAATGCCAACGATAACCATAATAGACCCCAAAATGCCATAAAAAATAAGGGTATTTTGATCACCTAACACTTTTCTAGTTCGTAAAATTCGCCCTCTTTCCCAAAAAATAGCTGGCTTAAACATGATGCCATAAACGAAATAAAGGCCAATCAGTAATATAACAATATCTAATAAGCTTGCGGTCATTTTATTTCTCTTTCTCACGTCCGATAATCGGCATTTATGGTCACATAATCGTGGCTCAAGTCAGACGTCCAAACGGTGGCGCTACCCTCGCCTTGATGAAAGGTAAGATCAATGACGAAAGAGGCTTGAGCAAAAATTTGGGCAGCATCGTCTTCTAAATAATCGGTTGGTGTGCCTTGACTCAATAAATGGAGGGGTGTGTTGCCCTCATTTCGGATATGAAGATCAATTTTTGATTGGTCGAATTGTACCCCAGCCCGACCTGCTGCCGCCAAGATACGACCCCAATTTGGGTCGCTGCCTGCAAAGGCGGTTTTAACAAGCGGGGACGTAGCGATGGTGTTGGCTATTTGATGGGCATCTTCGTTTTTGCCGATGCTGTTGACATTAATTTCAACAAACTTGGTGGCCCCTTCGCCGTCTTTAACAATTTCGTGGGAAAGATAAATGCTAAGTTTGGTGAGGGCTTCATTGAAACTTGAGAGGTGCTCAGGAGAGGAGAGTTCAACTTCAGAACGGCCGTTTGCTAATAACAAAACGGTATCATTCGTGCTGGTGTCACCATCCACCGAAATGCAGTTGAAGCTTTGGGATACGGCCGTTTTTAAACACCTATCCAATGCTGCCGCTGAAATTTTGGCGTCTGTTGTGATAACCCCAAGCATCGTGGCCATATTAGGGTGAATCATACCGGCCCCCTTGGCCATTCCGCCCAAGGTAATTGTTTGCCCCTCAATCTCAACGGTGATTGATGCGTGCTTCGGCCGAGTATCTGTGGTCATGATGGCGCGGGCTGACTTAATACCGCTGTTGGGGGAGAGGGATTGGGCAGCGGTTTGAACGGCCGTTGCTAAACGATCCATCGGTAAATGCATCCCAATAACGCCCGTAGATAAAACCAAGATTTGGCTAGGTGAACAGCCTAACGCGTTGGCGGCCTCAATTTGGGTGTTGCGAGCGTTGGTTAAGCCAAGTTCGCCCGTGCACGCATTAGCAATACCCGAATTGGCAACGATTGCCCGCACGCCGTTTGGATTTTGGGCTACCACTTCTTTATCCACGATAACAGGGGCAGCGACGACCTGATTTTTTGTAAACACGGCCGCTGTGGTGCACGTTGTTTCGCTCACAACAAGGGCTGTATCGAGCCGATCTTGATATTTGAGATTCCCAGAAACGGCCGTTGCCAAAAAGCCCTTTGGTGAGGTTACAGAGCCAGTTTTTGTATTTAAAGTCATCTCCTCTCCTTCTTTTCGGATGGGGGATCGGGAACTGTTTTCAATAACCAATAACCAATAACTAATATGAACAGGACTTACGCACCCTGAGCCTGTCGAAGGGTTAAGAAAGTCACTTCGACAGGCTCAGTGACCGCGATTTGTGTAAGTCCTAATGAAATAACTGCTATCGGTTATTGATTATTCGTCCCCAATTTACCCAATACACTAATCCCGCTTAAACTTCGAGTAATCCGGTGCCGCGTAGCGCGTCTTGCCGCCGTCACTGACTTCCATCATTGCTTTTACTTTCATTTGCAGGGCAAATAGCTTGATAAAGCCAACCGCGTCGCTTTGATCATAGACGTCCTCTTCACCAAAGGTGGCAAAATCTTCTCGATAAAGGCTATTTTGACTGTGACGACCGCTGATAATGATGTTCCCTTTGTACAGCTTGACGCGCACCCAACCGGTGACCGATTCTTGGGTGTGGGTAATGAACTCTTGCATTGAGTCTCGGAGAGAGTGGAACCATTTGCCAAAATAAACTAGCTCCGCATAGCGAACCGCCATTTGCTCTTTGTAATGGCTCGTGTCTCTATCAAGGCAGAGTGATTCAAGTTCGCGGTGGCAAGCGTATAAAATGGATCCACCGGGGGTCTCATAAACGCCGTGTGATTTCATGCCAACAAGACGATTCTCAACCAGATCAACGCGCCCAATGCCGTGTTTTGAGCCGATTTCATTTAGCTTCTCAATCAGGGCTGCTGGTGCATACTGAACATCATTGATAGCAACGGGAACCCCTTTTTCAAAATCAATTTTGAGCGTTTCCGGTTCGTCTGGCGCTTCCAAGGGAGAGACAGTCCATTTGAACATGCTTTCTTCTGGCTCATTAGCGGGGTCTTCCAAAATGCCCCCTTCATGGGAGATGTGCCACAAGTTTGCATCCCGACTGTAGATAGATTTTTTGGTGTGGGTGACGGGTACATTAAATTCCTTCGCATAATCAATGGCATCCTCGCGCGAGCGAATATCCCATTCACGCCACGGGGCGATCACTTTGAGTGTTGGATTTAATGCTTGATAGGTTAGCTCAAAGCGAACCTGATCGTTTCCTTTCCCTGTTGCCCCATGAGAAACTGCCTCCGCACCTTCTGCCTCAGCAATAGCAACTTGCCACTTGGCAATAAGCGGGCGGGCAATGGACGTACCGAGTAAATATTGTCGCTCATAGATTGCGCCCGACTGGAGCATGGGGAAGAGGAAATCTTTGGCGAACTCGTGGCGTAAATCTTCGATATACACCTTGCTGGCTCCGCTAGCATACGCCTTTTCTTCTAACCCTTCTAATTCTTCATCTCCTTGGCCTAAGTTGGCGCAAAAGCAGATGACTTCGCAGCCGTAGTTGTTGCGTAGCCAAGGGACGATGATGGAGGTGTCTAGTCCACCTGAGTAGGCTAGGACGGCTTTGTTGATCTTGGGTCTTTTTTGATTTGACATTGTTTTTTCTCCTCTAATCTGAGTGGGTGTGTGAATGTTTGATAGTTGCTGAATGTTTGATAGTTGCGGTATAGGAATGCTCTGTTTCGCATTAATTGGATTGAGATTGAGAACAACGGCCGTTTCGTCGCAGTTTTCGAGAAGCGGGCAGGCCAAACAGTCTCGAAATACTTTTTGGGGGAAACGTTCTTTTACCGTGATGGAAAATCCTAACTTTTGAAAAAAATAAACGGCTCTGGTTAAGGCAAACACGGTGGGAACACCCTGCTGCTTTGCTTTAGTTAAGAGCGCTTTGACAATCGTGCTGCCCCAGCCTTGCCCCTTAACCTTGTCTGATACGGCGAGTGAGCGAACTTCGGCTAAGGCGGCGGTATAAAATAAAAGCGAGACACAAGCGACTAACTCTTCATCTTCATCTATACCTACCAGCCAATCTGACAGGGTTTCTCTGATGGAGGCTGCGGTACGAGGGAGGACATCTCCTCGTCGCACGTGTTCGTTGACGAGGTCGAGAATGCCCGAGATATCGGACTCAGTCGCTTGCCGAATGCGCATGGTTTATTCTGCCAGTGAGGCTTCGAGCTTATCGAGCTTGGGTTCTAAAATACTGATGGCTTCATCGATATGATCCCGTCCGGCAATGAGCGGTGGCAACATGCGTAAAACGTTGGGGCCAGCATTTAAAATGAGTAGACCATCATCTCGACTGTTGGTAACGAGCTGGGAAACTGCCGTTTTCATTTGCACGCCCACCATAAAACCGGCCCCCCGCACCTCATTGATTAGCTCTGATTCGAGCGTTTCGAGCCGGTGCTTGAGATAGGCGCCATTTTGCTGAACGGCCGTTAAAAATTCAGGCTGATTAACTTTGTTGAAGACCGCATTGGCCGCTGCACAAACGAGCGGTCCGGCCGCAAACGTACTGCCGTGGTCGCCCGGTTTCATCACATCAGCCACTTTTTGAGTCACCAAGGTCGCCCCAATGGGTAAACCACCTGCCAGCGGCTTGGCCAATGACATCACATCAGGTGAAATATTATAGGATTCATGACCCCACAGCGTGCCTGTGCGACCTAAGCCACACTGAACTTCATCAAAAATCAGCAGCGCATCGTGCTGGTCACACCCTGCTCGCAGCGCTTGCAAAAATTCAGCGGTAGCTGGGTTAATGCCACCTTCACCCTGCAAAGGCTCAATAATGACGGCGCAGGTGTTTTCATTGATAGCCGCTTGGAAGGCGTCGATATCGTTAAACGGCAAAAACGTAACGCCCGGCATCAACGGTTCAAACGGCGCTCGATATTGCTCTTTGTAGGTGGCAGCTAACACACCCATCGTGCGTCCGTGGAAGCTACCCGTAAAGGAGATGATTTCGCTTTTACTGCCATCTTCCTTAATTGATTTGCCGTGCTTTCTAGCAAATTTGAGCGCCGCCTCGTTTGCCTCTGCCCCTGAGTTGCAAAAGTACACTTTGTCAGCAAATGAGTGTTCAACCAGATTTTTAGCTAGGGTTGCCTGTGGCTCGGTGTGGTAAAGGTTGCTGACGTGGGTTAACCTGCTGGCCTGTTGCGTAACGGCCGTTACCCAGTCTGGATCGTTATGCCCCAGAACCGTCACGGCAATGCCAGAGGTGAAATCTAAATATTTATTGCCATCCGTATCAAAAAGATAGGCACCATCGCCGTGCGTAAAGACAACATCAGGTCTGCCATACGTTTTGAGGACATAATCTGCCTCGTTTTGAATAATTGTTTCTGCGTTCATTTTTATTCTCGTTTTGTTACCAGCGAGCTTGTCAGCATTTCAGCTCGTTGGCCTGTTAGCCAACCTGAATACTGAACACTGGTCACTTCTCATGAATTACTAGTTACTAAGCACTGAGGAATCTAGTTCCCATCCCATTCTGCAACCCTTCAAGGTTAATAATTTGCGTTTGGGCAATGCCCGCCTGCATCGCTTTTTGCACAGCCCGAATTTTTGGAATCATGCCGTCGGTAATGATGCCGTTTTGAATGAGCTGTTCGCTTTGGTTGAGGGTGAGAGTGGTGTGCAAACGGCCGTTTTCTAAGACCCCGGGCACATTTGACACAAAACTGAGCAGGCTGGCGTTGAGGGCGTTGGCTACGGCTGTTGCCGCTTCGTCAGCGTTGACGTTATACGAGTGACCATCATCTCCGAGGGAAATCGGTGATAAGATTACGGTCAAACCGCTGCTCATGAGCTGATGTAACAGATGGGTGTTGACCCGATAAATTTCTCCGACAAATCCTAAATCTGCGGCCGGATGTTTTTTCTTGTGGCATTTTAAAATTGCACCATCTACACCGCTTAATCCAATAGATTGAATGCCTGCTTTTAAAAATGCTTTGGTGATTAATTTGTTCACATGCCCTGAGAGCGCCATCTCGGTTGCCTTGAGCGAACTGGCATTAGTAACGCGCAGCCCATCCACCTTTTTGGTTTCTAAGTGGAGCTGACTTTGCAGATCACTGATTGCTTTGCCACCCCCGTGTACAATAATCGTTGGATGCCCTTGTTTGGCTACTGTGTGCGCAAAGCTGGCTAAATACGCCTCATCATGTAAATCGTTTCCAGAAATTTTTAGTACGTGCATGTTAATCCTTAATTGGTGTCAGGTATCAAGTGTCGGGTATCAGTTGCCAAGCTATTGCGAGGTCCTCTTCAATCGTCAATCAAATAAGGCCAGCTGTTTCTGTGAGGCCAAACATCACATTCATATTTTGGACCGCTTGACCGGCCGCCCCTTTTTGTAGGTTGTCTATGGCTGAGGTAATGATGAGGCTGTTGCCAGCGGTGGATAAGCCCATAACGCATTTGTTTGTTTGGGTGACGTGGGCAAGCGTGGCAAGCTGGCCTTTGGGCAGGAGGTGGATAAACGGTTCGGTATCGTAGTAACGGCTGTATAGCTCCCGGACATCATCCTCGTTGGGCGCTTTGTCAAGTGTCACATAAATGGTTGAGAGAATGCCTCTGGGCACGGGGAGTAGGTGGGGGGAAAAGATGAGCTGCGGGCTATTTGGGCGCCACCAGTTCATCACTTGCTCAATTTCGGGTAAATGTCGATGTGATCGACCAATTTTGTAAGGGGAGAAGTTGTTGGTGGCTTCTACAAAGTGGGTGTTTTGCTTTGGGGTGCGCCCTGCTCCAGAAATGCCCGATTTGGAATCCGCAATGATGGGCGCCACAATCTCGTATCGGCTGTGGAGCAAGGGCATAAGGGGGAGTAAGATGCTGGTGGGATAGCAGCCTGGGGTCGCAACGAGATTGGTGTTTGATAATGCTTCACGGGCGCATTCGGTGAGGCCATAAACGGCCGTTTCCAAAAGCGCTGGTGCGGGATGCTTATGGTTGTACCAGTCGTTATAGGTGTCAACATCTTTTAATCGAAAATCGGCGCTGAGATCAACAACGCGGACATGGGCGTTGAGGCATTTTACGGCCGTTTCTGCCGCGGCGGCGTGCGGGAGACACAAAAACGCCACATCAATTTGAGACAAGTCTGCATCATTTCCATTGATGAGGGGTAACTGGCTGGCTGAAGGGTAAATGTCGTTCAGCGTTTGACCCGCAAATGATTTAGAGGTGGCAAACTGAATCTCAACATGGGGATGCTTTTCTAGTATGCCAACGAGTTCGAACCCCGTGTAGCCTGTTGCCCCAAAAATTCCTGCTTTTAGCATGTGCTAATCCTTTTCCCATTTCCCCGGAGGCCACACTCAGGCAAAAAAAAACCGCTAGGCCCGAGTTTGTGAAGGGCCTAGCGGTTGAAGGTGTTTTATTTATCGAATCAACCTAAAAATCCAGACCTATGGTCTGGCTACGGCGGTAAAAGCGTGGGTCGAAACGAATCGCAAAATTCATGATAAGCAGAATCGTAACACAAAATTTAATGGTGTCAACTGAATGATATCCAGTCAAATGTCGGCATTTTTGGGATGGAGAAAGGTTAGTAGAAAAAATGATTTTCTACACTCAACTTAACCCAAAATATGTGCCATTTTCTTGAAAAAAGGAATTAAAAATTGGGATAAAAGGTTGGAAACTAGGTAGATGAAACATTAAAGACAACCAAATATATTTTAAAAGATATGAATCATGTTTTGCTTTTATTTAGACTATGTTTCTCTATTTGGCAATCAGCTCGATTAGTGAAGTCAAATCTTGGACTTTAAACGGTTTTGACAAAAAGTAATGCATACCGGCTTGAAGACAGCGTTCTTTGTCCTGCTCCATGACGCCGGCCGTTAATGCGACGATTGTCGGCTGGGCGTTTGCTGGTAGCTCTTTTTGGATTTTCTGAGTGGCTGCTAAACCATCCATTTCGGGCATGTGAACATCCATCAGGATTAAATCATATTGCTGACGATGGGTCGCTTCGACAGCTTCTCTGCCATTTGCCACTATATCTATTTGGTAACCCAACCTCTCTAGGGTGCGCTGCGCCACTTTTTGATTAATCAAATTATCTTCGGCCAGCAGGATTTTTAATGGGAAGGTAACGGCCGTGTTTTTATCCATTGCTATTTTGGGCTGGTAGTTCACTTCGTGACTTGCAGGTTCATTTGCAAACAGTGATAGAATTGAATTTAAAAGATTAGAAACCTTAATCGGCTTTCTCAAAATGAGATCGATATTTAAATCAGCGGCGATTTTTTTGAGACCTGCAGAATGGATTGATGTTAATAAAATAGTGAGTGGTAAGTCGATAGATTTTTGATGCAGGGCTTTGATCATGTCTACCCCAGTCATATTTGGCATTTGATAATCTAAGAAAATCAGATCGAAATCATGATCCCTTGATAAGCAGCTGATGCCATCGGCTGCCGATTCAACCTGAACAGAGCCCATCTCCCACTTTTTGCAAAAGTGATGGATTAATGCCCGATTTGTCTTGTTGTCATCAATAATTAATGCTTTTTTTCCATGTAAGATAGTGTGAGAGAGTTTGTTTAAAGCATTGCCAAGAGGGATGGTGCTTTCATGCACTGCGTTCGCCAAAATGGTAAAGTGAAACGTTGAGCCAATATTTAGTTCGCTTTCAACCCACATTTCACCCCCCATCATTTCACAGAGTTGCTTGCTAATAGCTAAGCCTAGTCCAGTGCCACCAAACTGTCTCGTTGTCGATGAATCGACCTGAGAGAATGATTGGAACAGGCGGCTCACACGGTCTTTCGGGATACCTATCCCGGTGTCTTCAACTGAAAAATGAATTTTTTTTGAAGATTGAGAGTAATCAACATTGATTGTGATCTCCCCCCTTGTTGTAAATTTAACCGCATTAGAAAGTAAATTCACCATGATTTGACGTATGCGAGTCAAATCCCCCTCTATCCATTTTGGCACGTTCTGCTCGTCGAAAAAGAGAATCATTTCAAGTCCTTTTTCATACGCAGACTTGGCAACTAAATTCATTGCCTCTTCTAAGTTTTGTAACAAATTAAACGGCTGGGCCTCGAATTCGAGTTTCCCAGATTCAATTTTTGAAAAGTCTAGGATGTCGTTGATGATGGTAAGCAATGACTCCCCACTATTGCGAATAATATCGACGAAACTTTGCTGTTCTTCAGACAAATTTGTATCGTTTAGCAGGCTAGTCATCCCAATTACACCATTCATCGGTGTGCGAATTTCGTGGCTCATGGTTGCTAAAAATTCGCTTTTAGCCTTTGCAGCCGAGATGGCATCTTTTTTAGCCTGTTCTAAAGCCCTGACCATTGCTTTGCGTTCGGTAATGTCAAAGATAACGCCTTGGAATGAGACTGCTTGCTTTCTTAGTCGTTCGACACTGACGCGTAGTTCAACCCAATAAGTAATCGCTTTTGGACTGGTTAAGCGAAATTCTACGCTAAATTCATCCTTAAATTTTAAGATATTTTCTCGTATTTCCCTATTGATTCTTTTTAAATCTCCTGAATGGATATGTTCTTTATAGCTATATTTTTTGGTGTAAATATCTTCAGCATTGAAGCCAAACATTTCAACATTTTTGGAAATATATAAGATGTTATTTTCTGGTCCTGCCCCCCATTTTAGAACCACAACTGGGCTTTGCTCAACAACTTTATTGGCCATGTGGAGCTCGGTTAGGGCGTGTTCCGTTTGTTCCATAAGCTGAATATTCTCTAACCGTCTTGAAAGAAGGTTAGAGATTTGATGAAGAAGCTTACTATGGATGGGCTCAAAGCTATTTTTTTGTTTGGAGGATATATTGAGCACGCCAATTATTTTGGTATTTACGAAGACTGGCGCATTCATCAGGGAGCCAATTCCGTTCCCTGCTGCTTCTATCACGATGGGGTAACTTGATCGTGATGTGTCGTTGATTACCGAAATTTTATGCGTGTTTAAAATAAATTCGATAGGGGAGTTTTTGACGGCCATACCGGAGCCCACAGGTCTCAAATGAGAGTATCCTTGAATCGCGTAGATCGTCCATTCGTCTTGCGCATCATTAAGTAAGGACATGCTGAATCGATCACAGCCAATAATTTTCTCTACGTATTTATAGGAAAAATGAAAGGCGATTTTCCAGGTTGCGGCTTGGCTCAAACTTATTGCATACTCATTAAGCAAGTCTAAGCGGCGCATTTGTTCTTCAAGTTTTTCAATTCCACTGCGTTCTTGAATGGTGTTCATTTATTTTTGCTTTTTTTGTCTTTATCGATTTTCTGCGCCTTTCGATATGCCCTATCAAAGTATGAGCCAATCCGTTTAATGATCAATGAAGATATTTGACTACTTTCATGTGATGCTAAGTTGGTGAAGGGAGGGAGAATGGTACAATTACGCTCTTGTTTTACACCGAGTGTATAAGGTAAGAGTGTATGCAAGTAAATGTGCATATATTCAGCAGTGTATCAAATGAATAAACAATAAAATGAAAAACATTTTAGGTATTTCAATTTGAAAAAATGGCAAATATGGATTGGCGTTTTAATTAGCGCCATTTTTCTTTGGTTAGCGTTTCGCGGGCTTGATTTTGAAGAAGCATGGCAAAATGCCCAAAATGCAAATTATTTATGGCTTATCCCCAGTGTGGGTGTGTATTTTATTGGCGTTTGGGTAAGAACTTGGCGGTGGGATTTTATGTTACGGCCGTTAAAGCATATTCCCGTCGCCCGTCTATTTCCGGTCGTTGTTATCGGCTATATGGGCAACAACATTTACCCGCTCCGTGCTGGTGAAGTGCTCCGGTCATACGTTTTAAAACAGCGTGAAGATATTCCGATGGGAGCTAGTTTAGCAACCGTTGTCGTTGAGCGCGTTTTTGATGGGTTAGTCATGCTCATGTTCGTCTTTGCGGCCCTCCCATTTGCGCCTATTCCTGGACAACTTTTCCAACAAACCGTCATTTTTGCAAGCTTTGCGTTTTTTACGGCACTAATCGTTTTTTTTGCCATCGCTGCATTTCCAAAGCGGTTTTTAAAAATTGCAACATGGGTGACACATACATTTTTGCCTAAGAAGGTGCATGCACCACTCCTTGACTTTACCGAACGATTTCTGAATGGATTAGAGTCATTAAGAAATTTCCGTAATGTATTGATGATTTTTTTCACATCAATCATCATTTGGTTGCTTGAAACGGTAAAATATTGGTTTGTTATGCAGGCTTTTGATTTTTCTGTGACATTTTTTGCATTAATGCTTATGAACGGCATTGTTAACTTAGCTACCACAATCCCCACGGCTCCTGGTTACGTTGGTACGTTTGATTTACCCGGGATTGCTGTATTAACTCAATATGGTGTGCCTGAGAATATTGCTACCCCTTACACACTGGTGTTGCATATTGCCCTTTGGCTCCCCATCACTTTACTTGGAGGCATTTATATGCTTCGCGAGGGAATGAGCTGGTCAGATTTTGGGAAAGCAGTACAAATGGCTGAGAGCGAGGCGCGGGCGTGAAGATAGGTATTATTGGTGCCGGCTTAGCTGGTCTTACAGCCGCCTTTAACCTTGCCAAAGCGGGCCATGAGGTCTCAATATTTGAAGCATCAGAGCAGCCGGGTGGTTTGGCTAATGGGTTTAAGGATGATAGCTGGGATTGGCCGCTAGAGAAGTTTTATCATCATATTTTTGAGTCTGATCATGAAATATTGAAACTCGCTGAAGAAATTGGTGTGCGTGATAAGGTCTTTTTCCCAAGACCCACAACTTCAGTAATTTATGACGAAATGATTGTGCCGTTTGATTCTCCGATTCGATGGATTACATTTCCCGGTTTTAACCTCATTGATGTGGCTCGGTATGGCTTTGTGAGTGCGTATTTGCGGTTTACAAAACCGTGGCGTCAGCTTGAAAAAGTCACGGCCGATTCTTGGCTTCAAAAATGGTACGGCGAAAAAATCCATAAAATGCTCTGGCAACCTATTCTAATTGGGAAGTTTGGTCCCTACTACAAAGACGTTAACATGGCGTGGATGTGGGCTCGACTCCACGTGCGTAGTATGAAGCTAGGCTACTTCGAGGGAGGGTTTCAAGCTTTTGTTGAAGCATTAACGGCCGTTGTACAAAAAAAAGGCGTTCAGCTTCATTTCAACTGCCCCGTAAACCAAATAAAAAAAGCAGAATCAGGCCAAATTAAGCTTCAAACCCCTAATGCCCACTTTAACTTTGACGCTGTGCTGACAACGACGTCCCCTCACCTGCTGAGCAAAATGGCGCCCGCTTTGCCTAAGAGTTACCTTGAGCAACTATTAAAGCTCAAAAGTATGGGAGCGGTTGTGATGACGCTTGCTCTTAAGCAGTCTCTTTTAACCGACAAAACTTATTGGCTAAACATCCCCGCAAGCTCACCAGATAAATCACAAAATCCGATTCCTTTTTTGGCGCTGGTTGAACATACAAACTTTATTGATAAAAGTCATTACAATGATGATCATCTAATCTACTGCGGTGATTATGTGGTGCCAGAACATGAGTACATGAGCTTGTCCAAGGATGAATTAGAAACGCGTTTTGCTGAGGCGTTAACAAAAATCAATCCAGCCTTCTCCAAAGATTGGATACGGCAAAGTTGGCTCTTTCGAGCAAGCTATGCTCAGCCTGTGCCACTCCTCCATCATTCAAATAACATCCCCGCACTAAGAACACCGGTTGATGGTCTTTATTTTGCGAGTATGAGCCAAGTTTATCCGTGGGATCGCGGCACAAATTTTGCTGTTCAAATAGGCAGAACAGTGGCAAAACATATGCAAGCCGACTTTGAAAGTACAAATGTAAGCTAGCTAAAATAGTTTTTCAGGTGATATTCTTAAAATTGCAGATTTTTCTCTTTTTAAAATTTGTTTCAATAAACCGCGCTTTTTACCAAATTATTGAGAAATCAATTAAAAACATACCAAGCTAGATCATGCTTCAATCTTCCCTAATCTGGTTGGAGAGCAAAAAATGACGAATACAAATGGCTTGGTGAAAGAGTTCATTCTTCTGAAAGTAATTCACACTGTGCGTTTGAGTTTTTAGAAAAGTTCTCGTGAATTACCTAGGTTTGTTACTAAAAAGTAAAGACAATTCCAAGAATTTCTTAGGAAAGGAGTATCTCAATGAAGATAATTGTAGTAGGTACCGGCTTTGTAGGGTTGCCTCATGCTGCTGTGCTTTCTGAAGCCGGACACGAAGTCTACGCCTATGATATCGACCCCGATAAAATTTCAGCCTACGAAAGCGGAGAAGCTGATCGGATTGAACGTTATGTCAATGAGCCAGGCTTGGTTCCTGCCATTCAAGAAAACCACAATCGCTATCTCTTTTTTACATCTGACATTTTCCCAATTTGCGATGACGCAGACGTCTTTTTTATGTGTATCAACACGCCGCCAAAGCGGGATGGCTCCACTGATTTAAGCTACTATCTCAAAGCGGCCAACGATTTGGGCAAGATGCTGTCTGAGCGCAAAACCAATCAGCGCATTGTTGTTGTTAATAAAAGTACAGTTCCTATTGGGACAGCTCGGCTTTTAGAACGGACACTAAAAGAACACGGCGTTAAAAATTTTGGGGTAGCATCAAATCCCGAATTTTTGGCACAAGGGGATGCGATTGATGGGTCACGGCGTCCTGACCGCGTGGTTGTTGGCGCTGACACAGAAGAGGATTTTGCAATTCTCCGTCGAGTCTATTCTCGGTTTACAAATCATGTTCGCATTAAATATGTTGAAACGACTCCAGAAACGGCCGAATCTATCAAATATATGGGAAATACCCTTCTCTTAACCTACATTTCGTTTTGGAATGGTGTTGGCGCGCGGGTTGCTGAAAACATCCCCAATATTCGAATGGAAGACCTTAAAATGGGCGTGACGGCAGACGGCCGTATTAGTACTTGGGGGTCTTATGTCAGTAATGGGGCAGGCGGTAGCTGTTTTGGGAAAGATATTCAATCCCTAATCTATCAACTCAATCAAGCTGGCGGGTCAACCGACCTACTGCAAGCCGTCTACAATATCAATGAATATCAAAAAACCTATCTCGTTGATCGTGCTCAACATGAAGCAGGGTTTAATTTTAATCAAAAGACTGTCACCCTGCTTGGATTGTCTTTCAAAAAACGAACCAACGACATGCGCGACTCAGCCGCGCTGAAAGCCGTTGAATCTTTATTGAGCAAAGGCGTCAAGTCAATTCGAGCTTATGATCCGTTAGCAATGGATGCCGCAAAAGAGTATTGGTTCAATCCAGAAAACAACCACCTTTATTCACGAATCAGTTATCATGACTCAGTGAAGGAAGCGCTCCAGGGCAGTGATGCGGTCTTTATCTCAACGGACTGGGAAGAATTCCGCGGCCTTTCTCGTACCATTGAAAAGAATTGCCCCACTCCATATTTGGTCATCGACGGTCGTCGTATGCTGCCAGATTATGAAACCTTGGTCGAGAAAGGGTATGATTATCTTGCGGTTGGTGGTCAACTCTTGGAAGGTAAAAAAAAGAGTCCAGCTAGCCAAAACGGTAAAGTTACCGAAGCCGTTACAGAGCTAGAGGAACAGGGTTAATGCCCATTTGTATTCAAGTTTGATTTGAATGCAATCTCATCAATTTTTGATAAATTCCTAGAATTAAAAGATCCCTCATCTAGGGAAGCGGTAAGTCGTTGCTTGAGCAAGATTTTGGCAATTTCATTCCAATTCCTTACTGAGGGATATTCTTTTTTAAACTGACGCTAGTCCAATACAGGACTAATTTCATAAAATACTCGCCCAAACTGTAACCTTTTAAATACAAAGTTACCCCAAAACTGGTATAATTATGGGGGTAAAATTGGCAAAACCAGTCAATTCTTTTTGATTTATGAGCACATCACTAATTGGACAAACAATCGGCCGATATAAAATTGTTGACCACCTTGGCAAAGGGGGGATGGCCGAGGTGTACAAGGGTCTGCAAGAGAGCCTTGATCGATATGTCGCTATCAAGTTGATGCACACCTTCTTGATTACGGAAGAAGACTTTTTAAAGCGTTTTCAACGGGAAGCGAAAGCGATGGCTTCCATGAGCCATCCAAATATTGTGCGGGTTTTTGATTTTGATGTGTATGGGGAAAATAGCTATTACCTTGTCATGGAGTTTATTGACGGGGGAACCCTCAAAGAGTACTTGGAAGATTTTAATAGTCGCGGTGAACGGCTTCCTATGCAAGATGCCGTTCGCATTTGTACGGAGATCGCTGATGCTTTGGCGTATGCGCATCGTCGACAGATGGTTCATCGGGATATTAAACCCGCTAACGTGATGCTCGATCGCGAATCAGGTAAGGCGATCTTAACAGATTTTGGCATTGTCAAAATGGTGGGTAATCAATCGATGGCCTATACAGCTACTGGGGCTTTGATTGGAACACCCGCTTATATGTCGCCAGAGCAGGCGTTAGGTCAGCCAGGTGACGAACGAGTGGATATTTATTCGCTAGGCGTCATGATTTTCCAGATGGTGACCGGGCAATTGCCATTTGATGCGGAAACACCGCTGGCTGTGGTAATGAAGCATGTGAATGATTTGCCACCTTTGCCGATGGATTTTAACGAAGAGGTGCCGCTTGATCTGCAAGAAGTCATCTTGAAAGCGCTGGCCAAACAGCCAAACGATCGGTATCAAACGGCCAAAGAGCTAGCAGATGCACTGAGAGCCGTTAACTTTTCAGGGCCACGAGCGACGTCTGCGGCAAATATACCAGCCACAACACCTTCTTCACCCACCTTGCCAAATCCCTCAATTCCACAGAATACAATTACAGGGGCGCGGTTAGCCCAGGAGGCTGAAAAACAGGCCGCTCAAAATGAAGAAACGGCCGCTTCCCAAACGGCACCTGCGCCACCAGCCACGAAGAAACGCCCTGGCTGGCTTATTCCGGCCATTGTGGGGGTCGTCGCTCTTCTTGCGGTTGGGATCTTTTTCATTATTTCAAATAATGGTGCTGGTGGTTCAACAACAGTTACACCGGTGCCCGTTGTAGCTGTGCCTGATGATGATCCAACCGACACGCCTGAGCCAGAAGAAGAAACGGCCGTTCCTACAGAAACCAATACGCCAGAACCCACCCTTGATCCATTTGACATCGCCCGCACGGTGAGTGCGGAAAATGCCTTAACCCGTGAGGCTGGGTTTACTGCAACACCAACAAAAACATCTACACCCACTATCACACCTTCGCCAACACCAACTGTAGATGGCACTCGAGCCTTTTTAGAGAGCTGTACGATTGATTATGAACTTGTTTCAGCCAATCGGAGCGGTTTTAATTCTAATTTTGTACCGGTAGATGTGACCTTCTCCATCGCTTTTGTGCTGCGAAACAACGGCACCTGCCCTTGGAATCCTGGTGTGAGCTGGGATTACGTAGAAGGAGATGATTTAGGGTTTGAAGAAGGGGATGCGGTCATAATCAATGAATCTGTTGAGCCGGGTGAGGAGATAGAAATCATCGCTCGCCTTGGCCCTGTGCCTGGCCCTAATGCGTTTAACAGCAGCTGGCAGCTGTTTGGGCAGAGCGGACAGCGAATTGGGGATCCAACGAGCTTCGAAATTCGCTCATTTTTACCTGCAACAGCCACTCCAATCCCAACAGATACCCCAGAAGCACCCGTTACGACGGTTGGTGATGATTGGCGTGCTAATTGGGTATTTGATGTATCGTTCTGTGAATATACAGACACCATAAATTGGCGCTGCACGGTCACTATTTATCCGTATATTGACGGGACAGGTGCCCAAGGGCAAGTTGGGCAGTTTACGGTTTCAATTTTTGACCAGCCTGGTGGACAAGCCGCTACCTATCGAGGTGTGGGCCCGTTTGAACACCAAGTCATTTTCCGACGTTGCAATATTTACAATACCGAAATTCGGGTTGTTGATGATGTCACGTCAACTGAAGCAGCCGTGCGGGCCCTGACCGTTGATCCCAATCAACATTTTGAAGGAGGCTGTCAGGAATAAAACCTAGAAATTGGTAATTGGTAAATGAGCCACAAACTCGTTTCAAATTGCTCGATGATGCTCATCTTGCTTTACGAAATGTGTCCCTGAGGAACACCTCCCAAGAATGTTCGTTAGAGAGCCTTGTGGTTCAAAGTCGTTCCGAATTGACATTGAATGCAGATGTTACTCCAAATTACCAATTACCCAATTCCTAACGTCTAATCCTCTTCATTTTCCCAATCTCTATCTGGTGTTAGATAGATCATTGGGAGACTCACCAGCGTTACTGCAAATTTCACAATTAAATTGAATACGAAAATTTCCCAGACGACGCTCCAAGGCAAGGTCAGGAAATGGCCTTGCAAGCCAGGGAGCGCCCCGAATGCGCCAATGGCAAAAATGGCGTTGTCGATCGGAATGCTGATGGCGTTGCTGACTAGTACACGCGCCCATTGATTCTTGCGCGTAATTTTGGTAACAAACCAGTGATATGCTTCGGTGTCAGCCATTTCGCTAACAACCTCTGCCAAAATAGAGGCGATAGTGATGCGCCACAGTGGGCCAAAGACCATGCTGTAAGCCGCCGTAAATGTGCCATCTGGGTCAGAACCAACGTCGCCGGGGACGGACGCGGCCCACGCGGCATAAATAACCATAAACAAGTTTATAACGGCTGCTGAAATGATTAAGGTGCGGGTGTTTCGTCTACCTAGTACCTTATGAACCAAATCACGTAGGGTGAAGGTGATGGGGTAAATGAAGGTGCCCATATCAACAGCTAGGTTGGCAATTTCACCGATTTTGACACTGGTAATGTCGGCAATCATTTGGGCGGCGATGTAAGCCGCAATGACTACGACAGCAACACGAGGAACGGCCGTTACCACAGCCGAACTGGCGCGTTCAGATGTTTGAACGCTGGGGGAATTATTTGACATTTTAATACTCCGTATTTTGTTGAGGCGGATACCATGACCGCCGCAGTTTTAATTTTGGCTCTGCAGATAGATTTACAGAGCACGAAGCCGGGTCTTCAGACGCAAGCGCCCTTCGCTGCGACCGGCAAGCGGCGGATTATAGTAAAAAGGGGGGGCGGGTGCAAAAGTTAGCTGTTTTTGACGAGTCTTGAGGAGCTTTTGATTGCAGTAGAGCGTGCTAAAAACCTTGAAGTAAATCGGTTAGATTTTGGCGGTGGCGAATGAGAGTGGGTGTTTGGTCTTTGAGCAGAATTTCGGCGGGACGCAAACGGCCGTTATAGTTTGATCCCATCGCAAATCCATATGCACCGACATCATGAATCAGCAGCAGATCGCCAGGCTGAACAGGAGGAAGGAAGATATCTTTGGCTAGCCAATCCCCTGATTCACAAATAGGGCCAACCACATTGATTTTGACTGGTTTTTGCGATGACGGATTGAGCAGTTCAATGCGGTGTTGAGCCTGGTAAAGTGTGGGGCGAAGTAGATCGTTCATAGCGGCATCTACAATGACAATTTGGCGATCAGCTTTTTGTTTGGTGTAGAGCACTTTTGTCAGTAGGTACCCCGCTGGCCCTACAATTGAGCGACCTGGCTCCATGATAAGCTTGTAATTGGCATCAAGGATGGGTTTAGAAACGGCCGTTATCCAATCACCGATGCTTGGTAAATCTTTTTGATTCGCGTAGTCAACGCCGAGTCCGCCACCTACATCAAGATACTCAAGAGAAACGCCCTCGCTTTTTAACTGATTTGCAAAGTTGACGAGGTAGCTGGCCGTGAGATGATGCGCCTTGACTTCTTTGATTTGGGAGCCAATATGAGCTGCAATGCCGACAGCCATAAGATAAGGGTGATTTGCCGTTTTGTGAAAGAGGGAAACGGCCGTTTCAGGATCAACACCAAATTTTGATGAGGCTTGACCCGTGCTGATGTATGGGTGCGTTTCTGCAAAGATATTGGGATTTACCCGAATGCCAACGGGGGTCTTTGACTTAGATTGGGTGGTAAGTTTGGCTAGCAACTCCCACTCCATTTCTGATTCAACGTGAATGGCACGTATTTTAGCCTCAATCGCCATCTGTAGCTCTGAGGCTGTTTTGCCCACCCCTGAATAGATGATTTTTTCAGACGAGATCCCAGCTTTAAGCGCCAAGAATAGTTCACCCCCGCTTGTCACGTCAGCCCCTAAGCCAAAGTCGGCTAAAATTTTGAGCAAATGTAGGTTGCTATTCGCTTTGAGTGCATAAGCGGATAACACGGTTGTATTATCCAATGCATAAGCCTGTGCGGATTCCGCTAAATTTTCATAATCGTAGACAAAAAGAGGTGTGTCAAATTGCTCGGCAAGGGCAGGAAGCTGGTCTAAAAAGCTATGCACTGTTGCTGACCGTTTCTTTTTCCATGGTGGCAATAGATTGGGCCACATTTTCGATCGCTACTCGTTGCTTGCGATAAAGGTCAGATTCACTCATGGCTAAACGACGGGCAATGTCGCGTACGCGCAGCCCCTGCACAAACTTAAGCTCAAGAATATTGTACAAAATCCATTCGGCAGTCGTCATTTTACGTTCCCCTTCGGGCATTTGGAGGGCGATTGCTTTGTCTAAAATGGAGCGCAGCGCTTTGGTTGGATTGTTCTCATTTTCATCCATCGCTTTTCGCACAACTTCTAGGCGCATAAGGGGGCTTTTGGTGAGCTTAGGCCCACCCCAGTAGTGGGTTAAAGCGTCACGCACCATGCTGTTGAAATCCGGATCATCCAGTAGCTCATCGTGCTGCGTCGTGTCAGTTAGGTTTGACAAGTCGCCAAATTTGGCCGCTTGGTTGCGCGCCTGCAGGGCTGTAATTTGAGGAAGCAAGCCACCAACCGCCGCAAATACTTCCTGCTGAAGCAAGCGGTCTTCTAATGCAGAGGCCGCTTGGTCGGCTAAACGTTCAAATATTAATGCTTCACCTTCTGTTAAATCTGGTGTGCCGCTGCGGGCGCGAATGCCCATGATGCCAATAACAACTTTGCTGTCTCGATCGTATAACGGCCGTATCCAAAACCCTTGCCAAATAAACAGTCCTTCTTCAAAAAACAGTTCAGGACCCTGTGATGCCGTTTCAGATTGAGAGAGGGCGCGCCAATCTGGATTAGGTAGCTCCGTGCCATCGTAGGTTAAAGGGCCAACCACAGATTCCAACTTGGGGCCGTCTGATGTGATGGCCGCGACAAATGAGGTGGGTGTGCGTAGCGTTTCGCAGGTTATGGCCATTAAAGATTCTAAAAATTGCTGCACTTCTCTAGTCGTTAAAAGCCGCTCGCTTAACTCTTGGATGCGACGTACTTCGATATCTTCTTCAAGCTGGAATAGACGAGATAACGGCCGTTTATAAATGTGAATCCACCATTGAATTAACATGACCGTGAGCACCATCGAAAAGCCAATCAGCGTTTCGACAGGCATGCCTAAGATGCCGTCTGTTCGGCTTACGTAAATGTAAACCAGCAGCACAATTGCGCCAGACATCGGCACGCGAGCCATAAATTTAACCAATCGGGACCAAACGACGCGATCTGGTTTGGTTGCGCTTAGATATGTGACCTGAACTGTCAAAACAGTAAACATCGCGCCAACAACTAAATTTCCTACGATAATAATCGGCCATATCCAAATAGGAATATCGCCGCTGATGCTATTGCCACTCAACAGTAAGTATGGGAATACGCCCAATGGCGCGGCGGTAATGGCGACTAGCGTGCTACTCATTCGATTACGCGTTGTGCGGGTTAGGCAGCGTTGACGCGCCCGCCACACGTTATAAATGCTGGCCGCCGTCACAAACCAAAAGTAAATCACAAACAGCGGGAAGACTGAGCCAGCCGTTAAATAGGGCACGGCCGATTCGTTTACAATTTCTTGAACGACGAGATTGCTAAAAAGAACCAAGCTTAGAAATACAACTCCAATCAGATACGTGATCGGGGTTAAAAACCGGCGCCGTTTGGGTGGGGCGCCTGTAATTGAGAGCAAGGTGTCCGAGAGATGAAATTGAGCAGCAGGCACGAATGCGATACCAACCCATTGGGCACGCAGCCAGGTTTCGGCTGAAAGCGCATCAATGATGCGGCTGGCCATCAGTTCGGTAAAGTAAACGATACTGACAAAGGTGAGCACGGACACAAAAGCGGCCGTGACCTGGTCGCGAAATCCTTCTGTTAGGGTAAACAGAACTACACCAATGCCAAAGGCCACGATAATAGCCTGCAATGTATCGTTTATGAGAGCAAGAATTTCGGGTAAATTTGACAACATCGTTCTTTGAATTTACTGGGCAAGTTAATGCTCAGTTTGGTGACTCCTCCACAAAAATTGAAGACTTTCTCCACTTATGCCGGTGTTGGAGAAGGAGGTAAATCAAGTGAAGGTGGCTTTTTCTTCCAATCATTTGTATCTTGAGAATTGGATTCAACAGGCGGGGCTGGTGTGTTGGGGGTATTTTCAGAGGACCGATTCGGTAACCCATTGCCTTCAATTAAAGAAAGGAATTCATCGGCCTCAAGTGTTTCAACCTCTAGAAGCGTCGTTGCAATGAGGTCAAGTTTGTCTCGGTGGGTTGTCAAAATGTGGGTGGCGCGAGCATGCTGCTCGTCAATAATAGCGCGTACTTCTAAGTCGATTTTTTCTGCGATGGCGTCAGAGAAGTCTCTTTGCTCACTAATTTCTCGTCCTAAAAATACCATCTCTTGTTTTTGTCCATACACGCGAAGCCCTAGCGTATCGCTCATACCGTATTGGGTGACCATTGATTGAGCGTGTTGAGTAACGCGCTGAAGATCGTTGCTCGCACCAGTCGTGACTTCCCCGTAAACAATCTCTTCTGCCACACGACCGCCAAGCAAAGAAGCAATGCGGGCTTGAAGCTGGGATTTATTAGGCAAAATATTGTCTTCTTCCATATACCAGGTCAAGCCCAAACCCATGCCGCGCGGAATAATCGTCACTTTACGTAAGGGCATGCCTTCTGGAAGGAAATGACTCACAATGGCGTGACCTGCCTCATGATAGGCAATGATTTCTCGGTCTTCTTGGGTTAAAACACGACTTTTCCGCTCAGGGCCAAGCTGAACGCGCTCGATAGCTTCCTCAAACTCGTGCATGGTGATGTGCCGATTATCGCGACGGGCAGCAAGCAGAGCGGCTTCATTGACAGTATTCTCAATGTCTGCGCCCACGAAACCGGGGGTTGATTTGGCTAAAACAGTGACATCAACGCTAGAGGCGATTGGTTTGCCTCGTAGATGTACTTTGAAGATTTTTTCGCGTCCTTTGTAATCAGGGCGATCAATCACGACGCGCCGATCAAATCGGCCGGGTCGCATTAAGGCCGGATCAAGAATATCTGGTCGATTTGTTGCCGCTAAAATGATGACGTGTGTATCTGTCCCAAAGCCATCCATTTCAACAAGTATTTGATTGAGGGTTTGCTCACGCTCATCGTGAGAGCCACCTAAGCCAGCACCACGCTGTCGCCCAACGGCATCGATTTCGTCAATAAAGATAATGCACGGGCTGTGTCGCTTGGCTTGTTCAAAGAGATCTCGGACCCGACTTGCGCCAACACCCACGAACATCTCTACAAATTCAGAACCAGCAATTGAGAAAAATGGCACGCCTGCCTCGCCTGAAACAGCTTTGGCTAAGAGCGTTTTCCCTGTACCCGGGCTGCCTACTAATAAAACCCCTTTCGGTATTCGAGCGCCGAATGAGACGAACCGTTCTGGTTCCCGCAAAAATTCAACGACCTCTTCAAGCTCTTCTTTGGCCTCAATTGCGCCTGCCACATCGTCGAATGTGACGGTGGGATGGTCCCCTGTAAACATGCGAGCGCGGCTTTTGCCAAAGCTCATCGCCTGGTTGTTATTGCCTTGGGCCTGTCTAAAGATGAAGTAGATGAAAGCGACAATTAAAATGGCGGGGAGGAAAATGCCAATAATGTTTAGCCAGTTGCCCCATTGACTAGGTGGATCGTAAACGATGCGCGGCTGAAGGTCGGCGTAATCTGCTTCAGTAACGCCATAATTCGCAAGTAACTCTTCTAAGGAGGATACGCCGCTAATTTGGGATTCTACAGCATCCCGATTGGGATCGGTATAGCGTACGGTAATGCGACGGCCGTTTCCATCGACCACAATTTCATCAACTCGCTCATCTTTGATTTGACGCGCCAGTTGGCTAATAGAAATTTCGGTTGAGGATGAGGCTGAGGATGAGTAGCTCCAAATGATTGCTACAATTGCAACCCCGATCAGGCCGTAGATAAACCAGCGTGTAATTCGCGTTGAATTCATATTAATTTCTCCAGAGATTGATTCGCAAGAAAATCAAAATCCGTTGGTTCAGTATAACAGAAACAGAGGGTCAATGCGAGAGTATAGCGTGCCTTAAAGTACTGTTAATCAAGGGTGATTTCCACTCTAATGCGGTTAAAAAATGGTGAAAAAGGAACGGTTTATGTCCAGGCTAGGTAAACAAGAATCCAAAGTGGAATTAATCCCAAAAGCGCCACCAAGGCAGCAATGCCAAGCGTGATGGCTGTCCAATCCGGTTCTTCATTAGTAAACAGTTCGGTGATGGCGTGAACAACGGTTTCTTGCTGCTCTTGACGGACGGGTGAGTTTGTTGGGCGTTCGCGGGCGGGCTGGTTCGGCTTAGTTCGATCATTTGGAACAGTTTGTGGAGACGCTTCCGCTGGCTCCTGTTTGGAACGCTCGTAAATTTGGGTGACCTGTTCGTGGACTGGCGTTGTAGAACGAACTGGTGTGGTTTGCGGCACAGTCGGTGTTTGCGGATTTGTTTCTGAGAGAGTTCGTTGACGATAGGTACTCAGGATGCGGCCTAGCTGACCGGCGGTTCGGTAACGTCCCGTTGGCTCTTTGGCTAAAATCTTGTTGATGATTTGGGAGATTTGCTCAGGAACGGCCGTGTTGAAAGCGGTCACCTTAGGCGGTGGCTCATGCAAATGTTTTAGAGCAATCGCGGTGTGCGATTCAGCAATAAACGGCAGTCGTCCGGTCAGCATTTCAAACATCACGATACCAATGGCGTAAACGTCAGTTGCCGGCGTCATCGGTTGCCCTGATGCTTGCTCAGGAGCGAAATATTGGGGGGTTCCCCACACTTGGCTCACAATCTCATGCTGGGTTGCTTCAGTGATCGCGCGGGCAATGCCAAAATCCGCTACCTTGATGCGCTCATCTGGTGTGACCAAAATATTGTGCGGCTTCACATCGCAGTGTACCAACCCAGCCCGATGGGCATAGCCGATACCGTTGCACACACCAATGGCTAAGTCTAGCGTACGGTTTAATGGCATCTGGTCGCCATTGTCTGAGTAGCTGCGAATGATTTGTTTCATCGTCAAACCATCGACAAATTCCATAACGATGTAGTGGTAATGTCCATCTTGCCCAATATCGTGTACAGTCACAATGTTTGGATGGGTCAGATTGGCGGCGGCGTATGCTTCCTGCTGAAAGCGTCTCAAAAACCCTTCATCGCTGGTAAAGCTTTCATGAAGCATTTTGATGGCCACTAAGCGACCTAAAGCACGGTCGCGGGCTTTGTAAACGGCAGCCATACCGCCGGAGCCAATGCGTTCGATGAGTTCATATCGGTTGTTGAGTACGCGTTCTTCTTGCATATAGTGAATTGTAAAGTGGAACGGTGGAAAATCAAGAATTCGTTTTATTCTTCAAGCGGGCTGGCTTATCGTTTCCATATAGGTGGATGATTTGGATAAAGAACAACATTTAGATTTGTGGAGATAAGAGTATGATGAAATACGAACCTAGTAAATTGGTGTGGACTAACATTGATTTTCCTGAATTGGGGTGGCACGACGCAAAAATTTGGAGCTTTGTTGCCATACCAAATTCGTTTGAGTTTGCCGTTGATCTAGATTACATATTTCAATGGATTCAGCCCAAAATAGATGAAATTAATTTCAAGTTTTGGGTATCTCCTGTAACGATAGTTTTTGAAAATGCGTTTGATATTTCAGTTGATATTGACTCAAATCAAGGTGAAATTTACATCTCTGATTTATTGATGGAAAAGCGAGGTATGTCGGCAAACGGCCGTTTAATGCTTTATAGTTTTCGGTTTGAATGCGAAGAAGGTTCAATTTGCCTAGGAGCCACAGGGTTTAAAATGTATGTCCGTCAGAAACCACAATTGCTTGAACGCCAAAGCCTTCTTTATGAAGAAAGGGGCGGCATTAAATTTTCAAGAGCTTTGGAATAATGTATGTTTTACTCAATTAATCCCTAACCCAAAAGTCTTGGTTTGGCCTCGCTATGAGACAGTTTGGCAATAAAAGCTTAGGGAGAGATTTCTCGACTCGTTTTAGGTTGAGCATTGCGTTGGATTTTCATCGCCCGAAATGACAATTTTAGATTGTGTGGATGAGATTACACAAAAGTCAATTGCGCATATGTTTCTCTAATAGCTTGCTATCTACCCCTAGATTTGATATGATTCCGAGCGTTACATGGCGGGTGTAGCGTAGTGGTTAACGCGCCTGGTTGTGGCCCAGGAGACCGTGGGTTCAAATCCCACCACTCGCCCCTTTTTTAACCGATTTGCAAAAGTGATAAGCAAAAAGTAAGCGATTTACTGACGACTTATCACTTTTTTCATCTAATCGAATACAAGCGCTTGTAGCTCAATTGGATAGAGTAGGAGTCTTCGAAACTCAAGGTTGGGGGTTCGAGTCCCTCCAGGCGCACTGCGGAATGAGGCATCTTTTGGGATGACTCAGTAAAGGCTCAATCGTCAGGTTGGGTCTTTTTATTTGCCATTCGCAGGTTTCTGAAAGTGCTTAGAGATTTATGATGTTAATCATTCGGAAAACGGCTGCGTATTATTCTTGCTCAAAACGTCATGGGACCTTACTGTGCCAAATTCTAAATGAGTGATTGATTTTGTTTTGGGATGTTTAGCCTATGGTCGGTTCGCTGTGAAAATTTTATATTGGGGATGGTAGTAGCGGATATGGTAATAGGGGTGTATTGGTAGCTTATTATTTAGTGAATTAATTTAGTACAATCTGGCTATCTAAATAAACGGCCGTTAACGCCTCAACCATTTTTGCCCTCGATAATTTGTTTTTAGCCCTTGCCTCCCCATTTTTCCCTAACTTGCTGCGTAAAGCATCATCTTGAAGCAATGTAAGAAAAGCGTTCGCTAAAGCCTGTGGCGCTTTCTTCGGCACGACCAGCCCCGTTTGCCCATCTGACACAGCCTCTTTGGCACCCCCTGCATCAGAAACGACAACGGGACAACCCATCGCCTGTGCTTCTAAGGTGCTGATCGGAAACCCCTCCCACCCATAGCTCGTCAACGTAAACATATCAGCTATTCCTAACAGGTCTGGAATATCCTGGCGAAAACCGAGCAAATGAACAGTATCACCTAGACTGAGCGCCTCAATTTTCGCCTCAATTTGGGGTCGCAATGGGCCATCACCGACCAGCAGCAGATGGGTGTCTGGACATTTTTGTTGCACTAGGGAAACGGCCGTTAACAGTGTGTCGAAATCCCGAGGGATGTTTAGACGACAAACCGAGAGAATTAACTGGCTATTTTCAGAGAATCCTAATTCAGACTTAAGGCCGGGGTTAGGACGGGCCGCAGAGAACCTCTCCAACGGAATGCCCGGATGGATCACAGACGTTTTACCTTCTTGAGTTAATCCATACTTTAAAAATAGCGCCTGCTCGGCCTTGGAGACGCAGATGGTGTGGTGCGTCACGGCTTGCAACCCTTTTTCTATGGCTAAATAAAGCTGTTTTTTGGGAAAACGATAGTATGGCGTCGCAAAACCATGAATGCTAAAAATAATTTTTGGTTTTTGGGTGAGCGTCTGAGCGGCTAAACGGCCGTAAAGTCCAGCCCTTGCTCCGTGACAGTGCAGGATGTCAAAACGGCCGTTTTTTAGCAGGTTTCTTAATGCGCGTAATTCTGATAGATTGATACCGTTTTGGATGTTGGCCCGTATAAATTGACTG
>JBCCFD010000033.1:0-30963 GCA_039029915.1 Chloroflexota bacterium | reverse complement strand
CTGCTCCAGCAAAATCATTTGTTTGGAGACGGGATGGCTTTGCATATGGCAGAGTTGACGCTGAAAAAAATGGCGTACGGTGGCCTTTACGATCAGCTGGGCGGAGGGTTTGCGCGGTACTCAACCGATAATGAGTGGCTTGTGCCTCATTTTGAGAAGATGCTTTATGATAATGCGTTGCTGAGCCGAGTTTATCTGCTGGCTTATCGAGCCACAGGCAATGTTTTATACAGACGCATTGTAGAGGAAACGCTCGACTTTGTGGTGCGAGAAATGCGACATGATTCAGGCGGTTTCTACAGTAGTTATGACGCGGATAGTGAGGGGGTTGAGGGTAAGTTTTACGTATGGCAAGCGGATGAAATCCGCATGCTACTCGGAGAAGATGCCGAGCTATTTATGCGTTATTATGACGTCTCTGAACAGGGAAATTGGGAAGGTGCCTCAATTCTAAATATGCGGTCTGAACCCTATGAAGTTGCTGAAGCGTTTAATCTCACGCTTTCCCAACTTCAAGAGCGGATTGCTAAAGCCAAAAAGAAGCTATATGATGTTCGCGCTAAACGAATTTGGCCCAGTTTGGACGATAAAATTTTAACGGCTTGGAATGGCCTAATGCAAGCCTCGTTTGCGGAAGCGGGTCGCTTCTTAGATCGAGAAGATTATTTAGAAGTGGCTGCACAAAATGCCCAATTTTTATATGAGACGATGCGCTTGGAAAACGGCCGTTTATTACGCACATGGAAAGACGGCAATGCGCCCAAATATAATGGTTACTTAGAGGATTACGCCTACCTAGCAGATGGATTATTGGCTTTGTATCAGGCGACATTTGATGAAAAATGGTTTATTTGGGCACAAGAACTCGCTGATCTGATCCTCACTTATTTTGTTGATGATGAAAACGGTGGCTTTTTCGACACGTCTATTGACCATGAGGCCCTGCTAAATCGTCCGAAGAGCGTGCAGGATAATGCAACACCAAGTGGAAATAGTGTCGCGGCTGGCGTGATGTTTACGTTGGGCCTATTGACTGCCCAATCCCGTTATTTAAACACTGCTGAATCCATGATTATGGCGTTAGAGCAGCTTATGAGCCAGTATCCTAACGCTTTCGGTCACTGGCTGTCTACGGCCGTATTTATGGCGAGCTCACCAAAAGAAGTCGCTATCGTGGTTGAAAGTGACATCGCTGACTCAAAACAGCTGCTTACCTTGATGAATCGTCAATTTCACCCCAATTTAGTGGTTGCCGTCGGTAAAAATGGAGAAAATGTGCCATTGCTTGATAAACGGTCGTTGGTGAATAATCAGCCGACAGCTTACGTTTGTGAAAAGTTTATTTGCAAAAAACCAGTCACCTCAGGTCATGACCTCTTAGATCTGTTAAGTTAACACTTTGGAAAAACATGACGGCAAAATTATTTTTTGGATAGAATTATGAAAATTGCAGTTACCGGTGCGGCCGGCTTCATTGGGTCACACGTGGCCGAAAAATTATCACAAATAGGGCATGAGGTCATCGGTATCGATGGGATGACCAGTTACTATGCCCGTTCACTAAAAGAGGCAAATGCTGAAGATGTACAGATGAGCGGCGTTCGTTTTCTAGAGATGGATTTACTGGACGACCGGCTAGGGGATGAACTGGCAGATGTAGAAATTATTTATCATCTTGCTGCTCAACCGGGTATTTCAGCTACGACCCCATTTGAAGATTATGTGCGAAATAATTTGATGACCACCCACCATTTGCTAGAAATTTGTGCCAAATTGTCGAAGTTTGCCTGTTTTGTCAATATTGCAACCTCTTCGGTTTATGGCAGAATGGCGACTGAGGCGGAGGATGCGATGCCCAAGCCAACCTCGTATTATGGCGTGACTAAGACCGCGGCTGAGCAATTAGTGATGGCGTATCATCAGGATAAAGGGTTGCCAGCTACCTCTCTGCGGCTTTACTCGGTGATTGGTCCGCGAGAGCGTCCAGAGAAGCTGTATTCAAAGCTAATTCGCTGCATTTTAGAGGAACGGCCGTTTCCCCTTTTTGAGGGCAGTCGCAAGCATTCTCGATCATTTACCTACGTGGGTGATATTGTGAATGGATTAGTCTCTGTTTTGCCAAGGCTCGATGAAGTCAACGGTGAAATCTTCAACATTGGGTCAGATATTGAACATACGACCGGTGAAGGAATCGAAATGATTGAAGACATTTTAGGAATGTCTGCTCAATTTGAGATCTTGCCTAAGCGGGCAGGTGATCAACATCGGACGCTGGCTAATATTGAAAAAGCGGGGCGGCTGTTGGGCTATGAGCCACAAACAACGTTGTACGATGCTTTGAAAGATCAGGTGGACTGGTACAAGTCACGAATCCACAACAAGGTTACTTTTTAGCCTGACAACGAGATTTTTTGTAATCGCCCGGTGATGATGAATCTTGACGCTGTTACCTATTATAAAAGCTAAGGCTCATCATCACTGGGCTACTGTGTTTGCTAGACTCCAATTATGAAGTTCGGCGGTTGACGAGATAGCCACCACCAATCAGCAATAAGGCCACCATCCCTGTCGCAATCACCATCATTGGCAACCTCGGAATTGAGCTGATTGAAAAACGGCTGTTTCTGCTTGAGGCTGTTTGGGTGCTGGTTACTGTGGTATCAGATTCTCTGCTCTCTACAGCGGTGCTTTCATCTGGTGGCTCTTGTTCAGTAATCACGGCCGTTTCCTCTTCCGCTTCTTCAGTTTCTTCAGTTTCTTCAGGCTCTTCAATAGTCTCTTCAACCGGCTCTTCCTTCGGCCCCTCTACTTGTTCGACGGCTTCCTCAGCTTCTTCAAGCGTGTTATTTGCGGCCGTTTTAGACGGTTCGTCACCCGCTTCCGACGTTGCAGCAAGGTTAGCGTCATCTTCCGACATCGCTTCCTCATCTATCGCTTCTTCATCAGTGTCAGTCGATTCATCAGCTACGAATATCTCAGGAGTGACGGTTGTAAAAACTCCGTTTTGGTCTATGACGACCAAATCACCACCCAATTGGCGTTGATTATTTAACAGGGTCGTGGTTGCCACCTGTACCCCTTCATCATCAACACCACCTACTAACAAGATTGATAAATCTGTATTCCAAGGTGAGGCAACCATTTGTAAGTAGCCTAAAGCATCATCTGCAGGCAAACGATATTCGATGGGTAGCCGATCAGACTGAATTAGGTTGGTATTTTCAATGAAAGGTCCGGGTAAAGCCTCATTGATTGACGTGATAAATGGCTGATCGAGAGCCTGCCCCACAACAATGAGATGGTCGGTATTTAATACTTCTTCAGAGATATCATCTGAGTATAAAACCTTCAATTGCAAAATATCGCTCGAAGCGTGTTTGCCCAAATTGAAGGCGATTTGCAAGGCCCCAAACAAGCTGTCTATATTGTCTTCTGGTAAAACAAACGTCGTGTTTCCTAAATCATTTCTGGTTGAAAATGGCTTTGGATACGCGCTAATGATTGAAACTGGCTGTGCTGTAGGTTCATCGTTAAAGATGATAGGTAAACTGATTTCCGACTCAGGGAAAATATTGACCCAAGTGCCATCATCAGCAAAATTTGAACACGGCGTGATTGGTTCAAGATTCGCATTGATAGCTAATGTGTTTGATCCATTTCGCAAAAATCCTTCTGGAATTTCGATAGTTAGCCGTGTGACATCGGTTGTTTCATTTGAAAAATGACTGCTGCCAATTGGGCGATTATTCAACAAAATGTTGATGCCTGAAGAGTCGTAGTTTAATAAGTCGGAGTGGTTAAACAGCAGGGAAAGCTCACCATTTTCCGCTAGGGAAAACGGCCGTTCTGTTGGAATATTAAACTTATATTGGGTTTGGGCATCGTTTGGACCAAACATTGTCTGAACATCATGTCCCAAATCTGCAAAGCTAAATAGGGGCGAAAATATCTCTGAGGGAGCCGCTTCTTCGACGACAACTTCCTCAATAATGGCAAAATCAAAACGGTCGGTTGCCGGCCGAATGACACCAAAGGTTAATGCGTTTGCCGCCTTTTGCACCCCTTCAGTGGTGAGACCACTTATGTGCAAAATAGCCTTTGACTCATCCCAAGGGGAATGCGTAAGCTTTAATATGCCCTCATCAGCATTAACTGATTCAAGCAAGGCGCTGTCTTCACTGTTGAAAATCATCTCAGATGATACAAAGTCGCGGTAATCACCGACAAAAATGAGGTGTGATGAAAATTTAATCTGATCGGTTAAATCACTTTCGCGAACCAAGTCAAAAGTTGTTCGCGTTGTTGAGCGCCCCATGCCAGAAGCTGTTGTAAGCAAGGCCGTTAATTCAGCCTCGGAGGTTTCATCAGGAATGACAAAGGTGCCCACATTGGGTTGGAAACTGTTCTGTTGGATAGGGAAGGGAAGCATTCGTAGGTCAAGTAGGGGCAATACCTCATGGTAAGCAATTGAAAAGTATGAGGTATCTAGGATTTGTACCGAAGAAGTAAGTGTACTGCCGCAATTAAAGTCACTTAGTAGGGTGACTTCTAAGGCATAGCTTCGGCGGCCATCATCGATAAACCGCGATTCAGGAATGCGCAGGTCCATTTCAATTTTTTCATTGGAGTTTACAATATGCTCACCAATGATTTCCCCTTCGAATTTTACGATAATCGTTCCCCCAAACAGGTTGTTTTGAACAACGATCCCGTCTTGTCGGACAAGGGGCAGCAATTCTAAATGCAGTTCGCTTCCCTCAAGCAAAGACCAGTGCGCCGGCAGATGAATCGTATTTGTTGTCGAAAAATTAGATCTTTCAAGCGTTTCTTCTACTATTCCCATTTCGGCAAAGGTTAGCAGTGTCCAAATAGGATCAACTTCCGGTTCGGTGTCAATGGAATCTTCGGAGTTATCAGATGCAGGCGCGGGCTCTACCGGCTCATTTTCTTGGGCAAAAGTGGGGTTTAAAAATACGAAAAACAATACGACAAAAGTCAGTAAATTTAGATAGATATTCTTTTTCATTGCAACCTTTACTTCGTTTTAGGGCAAGGGGGAGCGCTTACAATACGTTAAATATGCTTCCCAAAATTTTATACTTGATGTTGATTTTCCAAATCGAGACTTACAGTTGTTATTAAGTAGACCGTGAAAACATCGTTATGCTGAATGATTTAATTTTTTAAGTTGAAACTTTCAATGGGGATTTGCGTAATCCTAAATAGATGTTTGAAATTGAAATTGAGTAAACCTCAACACGGTTTTGGAGAGTCCAAGGCTCAGAACGGTTTACTGCTAAGAGATGCAAAAGATCATTCAGTATTGATAAGTCTTGTTGCTCAACTTCTAAAAAGAAATTTCTAAATTTATAAAAATACGATTAGGTAAAAGGCACTGATTACTAAAAATGAGAATGTGCTTTTACTGATTATGACCGTGAGGAGTTATAAAAATCTAATGACAAAACAACGACTAAAACGAACAAATGGCATGTTAGCTGGTGTTTGTGGTGGACTTGCTGAATTTTTTGGAATTAATGTGTTTTGGTTCCGCCTGCTCTTTATTATTCTTGCGCTGCCTGGCGCCGCTCCAGGGGTGCTCCCGTATCTTATTTTATGGTTTATTATGCCCCGCGCCTAACATTTGCTTTCTAGAACATACGAAGTGATAAAACAATAAGAAATCGAAGCTTGTCGCTGTCATTTGCCTAAAGCAAGAACTTCTTTTCACTAAAAAGTTGTCTCAAACTTCGTATGTTCTTTTCTATTTCTCCCGCTTAATTTTCCCTAGCTTGAGCATAAAATTGATGTATCTTTTCAAAAATAGCGGTTTCTTCGTCATTTTCGGGCCCGCTTAATACTTCTTTGATTTCGTCTTTACCCCTTTGCTGAACTGGCCATTCTTCGTCACTTGCAATTCGCATAGCCAATCGTGCGGCTAAAACGGCCGCTTCTCGCAAGCTTGTGATTTCTGCTTTATCGAGCGTGTCATAATGGGTGTGACCATAGCCGCGCCCAGTTCTTGCGCCACGTAAATTGCCAATTGCACCTGTAGGAACGCCTTCAAGCAAAAATGGATAATGGTCCGAATGGGCGCTGATTGATTGACCCACCTTGAAATAAAGCGCCATCTCATCGGACCATGATTTAAAGGTGGGAACTAAATCAGGCCATTGATTCAAAACGATATCTTTGTATGGTAAGGCACCTGCGCTATCCAGATTTAAATAAAACCGAAAATTATTCATTTCATCAACATGCTGTTCGACGTGAAAAGTCGAACCAATCAACCCTATTTCTTCAATCCCCCACAGGGCAAAACGAACGGTATACGGTAGATTTGGGGCATATTTTGCTAAAACTCGGGCTGTTTCGAGCACGGCCACCGCACCTGATGCAGGGTCGGTGGCCCCCTGTGAAATATCGTGCCCATCGTAGTGACAGCCGAGCATAATAATTTGGTCGGGGTCTTTTTGCCCCGGTAAATCGCTAATGATGTTCCAAGAGATCATCTGCTCAATTTGGTCACTGCTTTGTATTTTGAGGCGAACACGGCCGTTTTTCTTCAACAATCTTTGTAAAAATTTGCCATCTTCATACGATACAGAGATCGCTGGAATGTGACCGGCACCCATTTCACCGACACCCCCTGTCGCTGGCCCGTAGCCGGGGTAGTGGTTAACAAAAATAAAACCCGTTGCGCCGCCAAGAATAGAACGGCCGTATTTTTCATTTCGATGCACCCAGCGTTTTCCATTATTAGGTCGTACCTCACTCGTTGTTAAAACAATCTTGCCCTTCATCTCATCTACTCGTGAATCAAAATCAGCTGGATCGCCATCTTCTAAATCAACGAGCTCTGCCTCCAAATTGGCCGGAGGGGAGTGGGGAAGAGAGATACAAGGTATCGTTTTTTGTATGGGTTCTAAAATTTCTAGGGAAACAGTTCCTCTCCGCCAGCCTTCATACGGAATCTCTTCAAGGTAAACATTTGAAAGCCCATAAGATTCGAGCTTTTCTTTAATGAAATTAGCCGCTAATTTTTCACCCTTTGTGCCTCCAAAGCGGGATCCAAACTCATCGCATAAGGTTTCTAAGTTGTTCCAAATTTCCATGTTTGTATAAATATCACCAACAATCTGTTGATCAGTTTTTAAAAAAGGGTTTGATTTTGACATTTTTCTCCTCTAATGACGCTTTACCAGGTGGTTTTCACAGGGTAAATTTCACAATTATAATTGGGTGGATTTCCAGCTATTTTGTGAAAGTTACCAGCGTTCATTCATTCTCAACTTAATTTAGACGCTCATTATAGCGGAAGTGCTATTCGTAAACGTAAAGAAGTCATTTGCAATAGATTGTGGTAGAAACTTGATGAATGTTGATAAATGAATGTTGTTTTGGTACATTTGTTCTATTGTTGGCAAGCGTGATCTACTTTATGAGGTGAATAAAATGGACAAAGAAACAATTCACGGACTTTTTAAAACTAATTACTGGATTATAACGAATCAAACAAATGGGTTAACCCATGAGGATAGCCTGTTGCAGTTACCGTTTCGTGGCAACTGTCTGAACTGGGTGTTAGGGCATTGCCTAGTATCTCGACAAAACGTTTTAAAAATGATGGGCATTAGTGGCTCTTGGACAGAAGCAGAAATAGCTCGCTACAAATATGATTCGGAGCCAATTACTTCCGCTGATGATCCAGATATATTGTCCTTTGAGCGTCTGATGGCCGATTTTGATAGCACGCAGAAACAGCTCGAAGATGGATTTGCGGAAATTTCAGAACGGCAGCTAGCTGAGAAAGATGAGAAAGGTCGCTCTGTGGCTGAACGGATTCTTTTCTTGGCTTGGCATGAAGGGTATCACCTAGGTCAAACGGAATATCTTCGTCAGCTAGCCGGAAAAGATGACAAAATCATCTAGCTTCAGTTTATGAGTTTAAATCAACACAAAAGCGACGTTTATCAATCTTACCAAGCGTGGAGTAATATTTATGATGCTCAGGAAAACCCAACGCGGGATTGCAGCACGGCCGTTTTAAAAACTATACTGCCTGAATTAACGAACCTATTTGTCGTAGAAGCGGGGTGTGGTACGGGCTGGAACAGCGTTTGGCTCTCCCCAAAATGTCACAGGTTGATTGGCCTTGATTTTTCTGAAAATATGCTTGCTTTGGCTAAAGAGAAAGTTAACCAGCCCAATGTTGAATTAAAAGTGCATAACTTGCTTTTGCCCTGGCCCGTTGAGCACGCTTGGGCAGATCTCATTCTCATCAATTTAGTGATCGAGCATATCGAAAATTTGGCAATTTTACTTTATAACGCAGCGCAGGTGATGAAACTTGGGTCCCAGCTTGTAATTACTGAATATCACCCGGAGCGCGTAAAAAGAGGCGCGGGGGCAGAGTTTAACCAAGATGATGAGGGCATCACTGAAATTATAAACTATTGGCATCCGCTTGAGCATTATGAAGAAGCAGGTTTGCAGGCAGGCCTTCATATCAAAGAGGTTAAAACTTGGCATAAGGAACTGGATAAGGATCAACAACCCGTTGAAACGGCCGTTAATCCACTTTTGCCCTCTGTTACCATGGTTAAAATTTAAAATACTTATGAAACAAAAAATTATTGGATTTCATCAAGACAATGAAGAGCACTGGGTAGCAGACTTAGAATGCGGGCACACGCAGCATATGCGCCACAACCCTCCTTTTCAAAGTCGACCGTGGGTTTTGATAGAAGAGGGTCGCTCAAAATTTATTGGTGCTGAGCTCAATTGTAAGCATTGTGATGAGCCACTGAAAAATGTCGCATAGGTTATATGATGAAGTATTCATTTGCCCAGCCATTATTGAAAATTGAAAATCAATTTAATGCCCAACTTCCCAAAATGCTGGTACAAAATAAGGTGCCCGGCTTGTCTATTGCGTTAATCTTTAATGGAGAGACCGTCTACACTGATGCTTTTGGGGTTGCAGATAATGGGTCTCAAGAGGCCTTGACGGTCGACACGCTGTTTGAAGCTTGTTCTCTCAGTAAGCCCGCATTTGCCTATGTGGTGATGATGCTTGTAGAAAACGGCCGTTTATCTCTGGACGTTCCCCTATCAAACTATCTCCCCAACCCATATATCGACAACCCGCTCATCGACCAAATCACAGCTCGGCACGTTTTGAGCCATCAGACCGGTTTTCCAAATTGGCGCCCCGATTGTTGGGGACCAACGGGCTGGGAGCCGGAAGGCAAGCCGCTCCGCATCGCTTTTGAGCCAGTCAGCCGCTTTTCATATTCAGGTGAAGGCTACATGTATCTGCAGCGAGTAATTGAACACTTGCTAGGGACAGACGGTGAGTCAATTATGCAGACACACCTGTTTCAACCGCTTGAAATACAACCCAGCAGCTATCTTTTTAGCACCAATGACTCCCCATCTTGTGCTAAAGGGCATGACGAAAAGGGCAAACCGTTTGATAAATTTCAATCTCGAAAAATGATTTCAGCCGCGAGCTTGCACACGACCCCTGCATTATTTGCCAAATTATTGTGTGCCATAATGACGCCAGCTCAAACATCAGGCCATCTTTCAAAAGCCTCGCTCAATGAGATGGTTAGCCAGCAAGTTCCGCTCAACAACTCACGCAATTGGCACAAAGATTGGCCCGAGCCAACGATTGAGATTGAGCCTAACTTGGGCTGGAGTTTAGGCTGGGGTATACAAAATGTGAACGATCAGCCAGCGATCTGGCACTGGGGAGATAATTACTCTTTTCGGGCTTTTACATTGGCCTTTTTAGATGAAGGCGTTGGCATTGTAGCCATGGCAAACGGCGCTAATGCCACCTCGCTATGGAAACCTATTTGCGAGATGGCATTTGGTGGCACCTACCCAGCCTTTGATTGGCTGGAGAAGGTGTTTGGCTAAGTGAAACGAAGTTCTCGCTTTGAATAAAACGACGGCTATAAGCTGCGCTTCACTTAAACATTAATAGAGTCGGTTAAACGAAAACGGCCGTTCATACTCCATCATCTCTTTTACAACCGCCACATTTTGAGACGCTAGCGGAATTGATTGTCCAATATCTTTTCGATAGTGCATCCCTTCAAAATGAATCTTCTCAATGGCTGCATAAGCCTGCTCAAGAGAGTGTTGGAGCGTTGCACCAACGGCCGTTACCGCGAAAACACGCCCCCTGGCCGTGACGAGCTGGTTGTTTTTAACGGCCGTTCCGTGATGAAAAAGCTCAACATGTGGCAAGCTAATGTCTGCCTCAATGCCTGAAATAGCTAAACCGAGAGGAAAGACTTCAGCAGGATATTGAGGCGATGAGGCCACAATAGCGGTTGCTGCACCCAGTCCAATTTTCACCTGGTCGGACGATAGTGTTCCCTCGAGGCAGGCGGTCATCACATCCACAAGATCACTTTCCAGCAAAGACATCAACACAAGCGCTTCGGGATTCCCAAAGCGGCAATTATACTCAAGTACCTGTAAACCAAGCGCTGTTTGCATCAGCCCCACAAATAGAACGCCCACATAGGGGTGCCCTTCTGCCGCCATTCCATTAATAGTTGGCTGGAGAATCGTCTCAGTAACATACTGTAGGAAGTGGGAGGGTAAATCTTCAGGTGGGCCAAAGGCACCCATACCGCCAGTGTTTGGTCCCATATCGTTATCAAAAATGCGTTTGTGGTCTCTTACTGGGGTTAGGGGAACGACGGTTTTGCCATCGCTTAATCCAAAGATAGATAGCTCTGGACCGTTCATTCTTTCCTCGATTATGACCGTTTGCCCTGACTCACCTAATGTTTGCTTAATCATATAATCGTGAAGAGCGATTTTGGCCTCGTCCTTTGTATCGCAAACGGTGACCCCCATCCCCATCTTGCCTAGCCCACTAATTTTTACCACTAAACGGCCGTTTTCTTGCTCATCAATAAACGCCACCGCTTCATCATACGCCGTGAACGTTTGATATCTTGGGGTTGGGATGCTGTGGCGCGACATAAACCCTTTGGCAAAAGCCTTTGATGATTCTAAACGAGCCGCCTGTTGATTTGGTCCAAAAATGGCAAGCCCTACCGCTTGGAATGCATCAACAACGCCTAAAGCAAGCGGATCGTTTGTGCCAACGACGGTGAGGTCAATTTGAGTTTCTAGCGCAAAGCGAACGAGACCTTCCACGTCTTCGTCACTAATCGGCACATTGGTGCCAATTTCGGCCGTGCCGGCGTTGCCGGGGGCAAAAAAGAGATGGCTCACCCTAGGGGATTGGGCAATTTTCCAGCCAAGCGCGTGTTCCCGCGAGCCATATCCTAAAATTAATACGTTTAATTGATTAGATTTCATGAACCCGTTACTCCTTCAAAGTAGTCGTGACTTGGTAAACCCTGCTGAATTTCTTTAAAAGCGAAAGAAAATCCTGTTGGGTTACACTGATAGTTTTGGTTAATATGAAATTGGATATCCAAGGAGGGTACAAACAGTTGAGGGGAGTTGTCCCTGATGCCACATTATAAAATTAATCCTGAGTTAGGTGTGTCACCCAAAAGGGTAAATTGAGGGGTTAATTCTGACCATTTTATAGCGTCTCGTATAGGTTTATAAGTCAGTGCGAAGAATTTGCTTAAGTGCTCCACCTCATAAACAACTAAAAATGCAAATGTAGCCTCAGCCTTCGTGGTGATTTAATCGTCTATTGCGAGATGAAACATATAGCTTGGCAGGGTGAGTAGAATACAAAAAAACCCTTTGCATTCTTCCTGCTCTGCAGTCTTTTCTTTTATAGAATGTCTAAAGAACGCGCCTTTGAAACGGCCTCCGTGCGATTATGAACATCAAGTTTTGTATAGAGACGGCGGGTGTGGGCTTTGACTGTATTGAGAGAGACAGTCATCGCTTTAGAGATGGCTAAGTTGGTTAACCCTTGAGCTAAATATTGAACGAGCTCAAGTTCGCGCTGTGTGAGAATAGGAACGGCCGTTTCTTCATGATCGTCGGGTGATAGATGCGCCAGCAACAGGCGAGCATATGGTGCATTCACCCCATTGTTGGCAATGAGATGAAGGAGCCGGTGCAGCGTAGGATCTTGAAGATCAATAAACGTGCGCACAAACTGCTGACCATTTGTTAGAGACATTGCCTGATTGAGAATCGCAACGGCCGTTTCGATTTCGCCTCGCTTGCCTAACACAATCGCCTGCAAAATAATCACTGGTAAATTGAACAACAAATGCTTGCGCTCTTGTGAGAATTCACTGATAGTTTGCAAAACGGGTAAGAGGTCTTCTAATTCATTACGAGCCATCTGATATCGGACTAAGGTTAAATAAGCCAGCGGCATATCTCTTATTTTCTCGGGTGAATCTGAAAGGCAGATATTCATCTTCGCAATCCATTGGGCGACAGTTTCTAGTTCCCCTTGTTGGATAGCCAAGATGGCCCGGCGCGTTGCTGGCCCATCTGAATCGATTACTTGTTCCAACGCGCTTAGCGTCTCTTGGGCTTCTGTCCAATCACCAATCGTGGTTAGCAGTTGCGCCAGCGCTTCCAAGCTATAAATTAGCATCTTATGGTCGCCACAACGCTTAGCGCGAGTTACCGCTTGGCGAAGATGGGTTTCGCATTCAGCAAGCTGATTTTGCTCATAAAATAGCTTGCCCAACCCAAGATACATAAACCCTAATGCTGGTGAATTTCTGGCTTTTCCCGTTCCTTTGCTTAACCCCTGTTGATAGACGTCGAATGCGGTAGAAAGCTGCAGCAAGCGTTCAACCGTTTGCCCCCAATAATATGTGGCGAACATAACTGCCCATAAGCCTGGGTCATGAGATGTCTGTTGAGCCGCTTCAGCGAAGGCGTCTCGGGCCGCTTCAATTTCAGCCAGTTGCAGGTGGGAGAAGCCTAGGTTGATGGCGACCTCACTCCGCAGCATATGCTGATCCTGCGGGAGTTTTGCTAACGCTTTGTTGGAAAATTTAATGTTGACATCAATATCACCTGTCATAACGGCGATACGGGCACGCAATGCAGACCATTCCCCCCAAAGAAGCGGAGTGTCTAACTGCTCGCTAATGGCGTTCAGACAATGTTTAGCCTGACTAAACTCCCCAGTGCGAATGAGCGACCAAATGTGGAACAGCACCAGTTTAGGATCAGTTTGCTGAATATCTTCCGGTAGCTGCTCCATCCACTGTCTGAGGGTTATTCCCTCACCAAACATCAGGACGTCTCGCCCAACAGAGCGGATAATGTCTGCGGCTAGCTCATATGCCTGGGCAGTAAGTGCGTGCTCGACAGCAATCAGGGAGTGTCCGTTTTCGTGATACCAAACGGCAGCAGAATGGTGAAGTTCGGTAATTTGGGCTTGGGAATGTCGATTGTGCAAACGGCCGTTTAAAAATTCACCAAAGAGGTGGTGATATCGAAACCACCGTCGCTCGTTGTCTAAGGGAATCAGAAACAAGTTGGCCGTTTCCAAATGGCGCAAAATCGCTTTTGAGGATTGTGGAACCTGATCGCTGGCACATAAGGCATCACAGAGCGGCACACAGAAGCGGTCTAAAACGGCCGTTTGCATCAAAAAGGCTTGCACATGCTCGGGCTGTTTGTTCAAGACCTGATCGGCTAAATAATCCACCAGATATCGATGATTACCGGAAATCGCCTGAGGCATCCCATCTGACTCTTTTAAGGCTAAACCAATGAGTTGAAGCCCCGTCACCCAACCCTCCACCTGTTGATCAAGTAATTCGATCTGCTCATAAGTCAGTGAAACATCCATTGTGTCTTCAAGGAACTGCGTCGCCTCAGGAACCGTAAATTTCAAGTCCTGCTGGTTGATCCAGTTCAGGCTGTCTTGGGCACGCAGCAGGGCAATTGGCAAGTTCGGTTCGGTTCGGCTTGTGATGAGGAGATGCAGTTGAATCGGTGCGTGCTGTAAAATAAAGGTGATGATTTTATGAACGGCATCTGACGTGATGACGTGAAAATCATAAAGCACAATAACGGCCGTTTGCTGACACTGCGCCATTTCGTTGAGCAAGTTAATTAAAATAGCTTCTGATTCATTGTAAAGATAGGTTGAAGAAAGCCTGGCGAGCGCAGATTGACCTATGTCTGGGTTGACGAGACTGACTGCTGCAAAAAGGTAGGCTAGGAAGCGGGCTTCGTCATTATCATTCTGATCTAAAGATAGCCACGCTACGGGTAGGTCAAGCTGGTTAATCCACTGAATGGCGAGGGTGGATTTTCCGTATCCAGCGGGTCCTGTAATCAATGTTAGCTTCGGTTGAAGCACACTACCGGGTAGAAGGGCAGTATTTAATTTTGAAATCAAGCGGGTACGTGGGACTAAATTCGCTCTACTTCTGGGCATGTAGAGCTTCGTTTGCAGTAACGGCCGTTGAAAAAGTGTGAAATTTTCACTATTAAAGTCCATCCACACATTATAACCGATGTCGAAATAAATCTTGAAAGGGAGGCCAGATAAGATAACAGTAGATTTTTTGTATTGTAAGTAATTGTATCTAAAACATGTAGAGGTAATGGTATGAGTGACCAAAGATTCAAGGAGGCGGTCACGCTTATTAAAGCGGGCGATATTGAAAAGGGACAAAAAATATTACTGAGGATTGTGCGAGATAATCCTTTAAATGAAAAAGCATGGCTGTGGTTAGTAAACACAACACCAAAGCCAGCGAATCAAATTGGGTGCCTTGAAAAGGTTCTAAGAATCAACCCCAATCATAAAACGGCTCAAAAATTAATTTCTGAACTTCGAGCCGCTCAGGCCCAAGCCAATCAAACGGTCGACTCCGATATGGGTTTTGAGTATATGGGGTCCCCAGCTGTCGAAACTAAAACGCATCAAAATGGTACGGCTCCCTATGCTGTCCCTGCCGACATCGTTACTGAAGATGAAGACGACGATGATGATGGTTTTATTTATACGGGTGAATTTATTTCAGTGCCTTCTTTTGAGGAAGAGGACGAGGATAAAACTGAAGAAGTTTTGCAGGATCCTCTGATGCTTCAAATTGAGATGGAACGAAAAAAAATGGCTCAAGAGGCGGCAAAAAAGGGCGACACAAATAAAATTGTTGCTCAAGAATCGTCTGGTGAAAAAATTAAGACGGCCCCTAAAAAGACTTCTGTTGTTGCGCCACCCGTGCAAAATGGCTATACCAAACCAGTCGGTGAGCCAATTCAGATGAATGATGATCAACTTGAAATTCGGATTCCTGAAAAAGTGTATGAATACTCCGTTTCGATGGTGATTTCCAAGGCCAAAGGAGCATTCGGATTCTTGTTTAGCGGTAAAAATCAGCTAACGAAGTCCCTGTTGAAAATTGCGCCTGAGGTTGGGCTGTTGCAAATTAAAGGGATTGACGCGCTGGTGCAGAATGAGCAGCACAATCTATATTTTGCCGACATTATCGAAATTGAATGTTTAGGGCCAAGCTTGATGACTTTTGTTCTTAATGATGGCAAAAGTATTCAGCTAAAGGATGTTTTCCAGGCTAAAGAGATTATTGAAATACTTGAAACGAAAATTAAGATTAATAAACAGGGTCTTTTGGATTCTGATGTGCATCAGTTAACAAAAACACCCGATCAGTTTGAGACCTCTCTTGGTCAATCGATGTAAAGTTGTGTTGCCGTTCGGTAATCGCTTCCGCATTGAATTGTTGTCCACTAGCCAATTGGGCAACTTCGTTAATTGACAAAAGCCAGATCGCCTGAGTATTTGGTAACTGCTCCCGAGCCACATATTGCTCAGCAAGTGGCTCGATTTGTTTTTTGAACAGATCTACCGCTAAGTTTAGAGGGCTTTGCCACTGCTGCGATGCTGGCTTTGGTTTCTGATAGAGCGTCGCGATCAAAAAATTTCCCATTAATTTTGCCAAAATTGAGCTGAATGATTGAATCAATGCTTCCAGATCGTTTGCTGGACTTTGATCTGTTTGATTTAGATTGTCGGTTGTTTGTTTGATGAGGGAAACGGCCGTTAATCGGCGCCCGCCTAATTTAAGCACGGTGGGCAAATGAACGATTAAGCGTCCTAACTTTAAATTGACAGCCGTACCTTTTTTATTGCTATTGGGGTTGGTGACGCTGAAAGTCGGTAAGCCGCATTTTCGCTTAATGTCTGCGAGCAAGCTTAAATTGATAAACGGCCGTTCTTCAAAAGCCCGTACAAACTGCCGATTGTGCGGCAACTGGAGATCAATATTGTGTAACGAATTGAGAATCTGTTCGTTTTCATCAACCAGTAGGCTGGTGAGCAGAGGGGATGAGAACGTGCTCAAAACGGCCTGAAACGGAGCAAATGCATAAACATCATGACGGGGCGGTGGCTGTTTTAACGACAGTAGCTGAACGAGCCAGCAGATGTTGCCATCATCTACCCATTCTATTTGCCAATTTTCATTCCCAAACGTACGCCTAACCCCTCTTAAAAGTTTTTGAACTCGTCGGGCAACGCCAGATAATTCTTCTGATGAAAGTTCACCATCTCGAAGTTGGGGGGAGACAATAAACTCATTTCCAGTTGGCTTAGACCCAGATAGATCCTTGGCCGCCGAAACCTGAATTAAATCGTCTTCAAAAGCTTCTTGTGAAAAGGCGACGCCGGTGGTTTGTACGTGTTGCTGCTCTAGCAGGAGGACATCACGCTGAACCTCATCTTCTAAGGTCAGGGCCGAAGTCCAAACCTTGCATAAAGCATCCGCTAGGTCTTTAGGATTGTTGCTATCAACATCTAGGACGCGCTCTTGATAGCCTTTGGCTGAAGTCGCATTTTGAACGATGATGGGCTTGTCAAATTTGGGGAGTCGGGCGGCTGTAAATAAAGATTCATACAGCTCGATTGGATTGGCGCAGGTAAAACGGCCGTTTTCTTGAGTAAGAATCTCTTTTTCAAGGAGGCTATCGTAAAATTCGTTGAGCAAAATAGTGCCCTGCGGCACGGGCAGCCTCGCTTTGGCCGCCTGATCGAGGAGGGCCCCCTTCTCATCAACACCGTTTTTTTTCGCTCGATTTGATCCTAGCCAAACAAAATACGTTTTCATATCGCTAAATCAATGATGGTAATCACTTTCCGCTTCTTAATTGACCGGAAATATAGTAAATCGACTTGTTTCTAACTCTTTTATAACTACGCCGCTTCATAAGATCGCGTAACAAGGAATTCTAGCGAGCCATGCTCAACATGACATATTTATTGCTAAGATTTTTATGAAACGGGTAATAAATTTATCTGTACCCAGTCTATTTGCCAATCTTTCTCATGAAACAATGACCCAAGTCACTACTACGGTTTAATTTTACAAATTACAATGCCAATTATGGACAGAACGACAGAAGTAGACATTCAAAAGTTGCCCCAGCCGCTTATTTTGTTCGATGGTGTTTGTAATTTATGTAGCGCCTCGGTGCAGTTTATTATCGAAAATGATGCCCACAACCGCTTTCATTTTGCATCTTTACAGTCTCCGGTTGGGCAGGGTATTTTGAAACAGTTTGGCTTCTCGTTAGATCAGTTTGACTCTGTACTTTTGCTGGATGATGGCGAGTTGTTTTCCCACTCAACCGCTGCCTGCAAGATTGCTGAGCAGCTTTCAACCCCCTGGCGCATGGCGGGGAAGTTCACGCTACTACCTCAAGCGGTTCGTGATTTTGGATACGGAATAATTGCTAAAAATCGATACCGCATTTGGGGCAAAAACAAACATTGCTGGCTGCCAACCCCCGAGCTGTCAAGCAGATTTTTATGACAGGGTATATAGCTCACCATACTTTGTTTTTAGATAGTTGATATAGGGTGTAATCGTGAGCGGTCCACCGGTTACTTTTTGGATGAGCTCGTCGGCAGTAAATTTACGGCCGTGTTGATAAATATTCTCTTTCAGCCAGCTGTGTAACGTGTCAAACTCTCCTGACGCGATTTGATTTGGAATATCGGGGTGCGCTTTGATTGCTTCATCAAAAAACAGCGCGCTCATAATATTTCCTAAAGTGTATCCTTGGAACGAGCCGCCAACCGAGCCAGCATACCAGTGAATATCTTGCAAAACCCCATCAACATCGCTTGGTGCCTGTACCCCCAAATCAGACAAATATCGGGCGTGCCAAGCCTCAGGCAAATCTTTAACGGCTAACTTGCCTTCAAGCAAAGCCATCTCTAAATCAAAGCGGATCATGACGTGCAAATTGTAAGTCACTTCATCTGCATCAGTGCGAATGAGTGAAGGAGTGACCTTGTTAATGGCTTTGTAAAAATTGTCTAAGGGGACTTCGCCTAATTGCTCTGTAAAAGTTTCCTGCAGTTTAGGGTAAAAGTGGCTCCAAAAACCGCGGCTGCGGCCAACCAAATTTTCCCAAAGGCGAGATTGGCTTTCATGAACACCAGCAGACGTACCGTTCGCTAACGGTGATCCTTCAAACCCAGGATTGATTCCCTGTTCATACATCGCATGGCCTGATTCATGAAGCGTGCTAAATAAGGCTTCGCTGAGATCATTCTCTTTGGTGCGGGTCGTAATCCGAACATCCCCAATCGAAAACTTGGTCATAAAGGGATGATGCGTTTTATCTTGTCGGCCTCTTTTAAAGTCATACCCAAACTGTTCGATGACTTTAAGGCCAAAGTCTAGCTGCGTTTGTTCAGGGTAATGCTGCTTGAGGCTGGCGTCATCGGCCGCTTCTTGGTCCGTAATTGCTTTGACAATAGGCACCAGTTCTTGGCGAAGCTCGCTGAATATCTTCTTGATTGTTTCAGCCTTCATGCCCTCATCTGCCATATCAATCAATGGATCACCGATATGCTCATGGGGCCAAAATGAGGCGAGCTGTCTGCTCAGGTCAACCGTCTTTTCAAGATACGGTTCAATCCGCTTGAAATCATTATTCGGCCGTGCTTCCATCCATTCTTGGTAAGACTTGGAAATGTGGACATTGAAATCAACTAAAAATTGAGCCGGGATTTTTGTCGCTTTTTCAAAATCTTTGGTCGTCACACGAACTAGAATCGCATCATCTGAATTGTTTTCTTGGCTAAACGGCTGCAGTTCATCCAACAAATTCCCCATTTCTGCTGACGTGAATTTTTCATGGGCAATTTTGCTCAGCGTTGCCATTTGTCGGCCGCGTGCCGGAGCACCACCTGATGGCATATAGGTCGATTGGTCCCAACTTAACAGTGATACAGCGGAGTTAAGATCATCAATTTCATGTAATTTTTCTTTAAGTAGCTGAATTTTTTCTTCCAAAGGACTTACTCCTGCAAGCTGAAACAAATTGTGAAAGTGTGTTTTTCATATTTTTTTCAAATTTCTTTCACAATAATCTTGTCATGCTGAGCGAGGAAAATCGATTATGCTTTTCATCAATAAAAGAGTCGAAGCATCTCCATATAATCTGACTTGATCAAACATGCAGTCGTATCTTATGACGAGATGCTTCGACTATCTGTTGGATGAGGGAGTTTTTCGGTTCATCCGCTCAGCATGACATGTTAAGGTTTTTTGTGAAACAATGTGCTAAGTGACTGTTTAAGTGATATTCAACAAATATCTTGAGTATAAATATCTGTGGATGCTCACTTAGCTTCAAATAGTAATATAAGATAGAGGAATGTCAATTATTCGTTAAGCGCAACCCTAATTTTATAAATAATCCCGTTATTCCCAAAATTTTTAACATTCCCTTGCGACAATGGGATTTCAAGCCGTATTATGTGACCCCGTGATTTTTTCGCTGGCGGATATTTGTTTGCACTGAATGTTCTGCCCAGCCTGAAATGATGATTATTGAAATGATCAGCACCTGAGTTTTCGCCTACTATCCGGGCTAATTTTAACCATCAAATTAGGGCAGACGAAACAGTAATCAGGAAGTAAAGATATTATTTTCATATTCGCTTTTTTATAGTCACAATGCGAAAATAGATAGCACGAAACAAGGTCAGAAATCACGGCTAAATTGCCAAAGGTTTAGCGAAGGGCAATAACGTCTAACAGACTGACCAGATGAAACAATAATTAGTATTTCGCACCGTAAGTTCGCATCATTTTGGGTTTAAGTGAAACGAAGTTCCTGTTTTGAATAAAATGACGGCTAAAAACTTCGTTTCCTCGAGGTTCCGAAGCTTTTATCTAACACGGTTTTCAAATTAGAAACTTCGGAACACTTAAGCGAAATACTCAGCAGTTTTCCGAATTATTTACATCAAAAACTTCAGCGAAGTTGCGAAAAACTGCACTAGGAGAATTCCCATGACTGCACAAGCAAAAGTCGTCATCATTGGTGGAGGCATTGTCGGTAGCGCACTTGCTTATCATCTTGTCAAATTTGGTTGGAAAGACATTATGTTGCTCGATAAGGGGCAGCTGCCTGAAAATGACGGCTCATCATCCCATGCCCCCGGTGGCGTGGGGGCGATCAATCATTCAAAATTAATCACTCAGTTTGCCCAATATGCCACAAAACTTTATTCAGAACTGCCTGACTATGTTCATAAGTCAGCTATTTATTCCGAATTAACCGACAGTGATATTACGCGCAGGGTGTATAACGGTGTCGGTGGCCTTGAACTCGCGCGTACCAAAGAGCGCTGGGAAGATATGAAGCGGCTGCACAGTGCGGCGCAGGGCTTTGGGTCAAAAACGAGCCTGCTCACGCCTAAACAAGTGCAGGAAATTTGGCCGATTATTAACCCAGATGCCTTCAAGGGCGCGCTGCTGTGCGAAGAATCAAGCCTCGTGTCTGGCATGGGGGCAACTGGCGCGATGATGGCTGAGGCGGTGCGGATGGGTGGCTGTACTGTTCATGAACATACGGCCGTTATCGACGTTGAAATTAAGAACAATCACGTAACGGCCGTACTCACCGATAACCCCAAAATACCGCGCATCGAGTGTGAACATATCGTCCTCGCCACCAACATCTGGGGGCCAATCTTGGGCGACAAGCTGGGCATTAAGCTGCCTTTGCTGGCTTTTGAACATCAATATGTCGTTTCCGAACCGATGGCAGAGCTGAGCCATTTTGACCCGACCAATCGTGACCACGAAGCCGTTTATCCGCTTATTCGAGACCTCGACGTGACGATGTATTACCGGAACCATTGGAACCGCTTGGGTGTGGGTAGCTATTACCACAAGCCGATTCCGGTTGATCCGTATGCGGTCGGCAAAACGGCCATGCGCGACTTTACCCCTGAAGATTATATTGAAGCCCGTAAATTAGCGGACGAGATGATGCCCTCGTACACTGGAAAATCAAACGACTCTGAGTTCAACGGCATGTTTGCCTTCTCGGCTGATGGGTATCCGTTCTTGGGCGAAACCCACATCGACGGCGTTTGGACCTGCGTGGCGACGTGGATTACGCATGCGGGCGGTGTGGGCAAGTCACTGGCTGAATGGATGATTTATGGCCAAAGCGAGTGGGATTTGCGCGCTTGTGATGTCAATCGGCTCCACGACTACCAATCAACCAAAACATATATCAACGCCATTTGCAACGCCAACTATACCGAGGTGTACGACATCGTTCACCCGAATCGTCCCACCACGGTGCCCCGCAACGTGCGCATGTCACCTTTCCACGTGCGGAATGTGGCCCTTAAAGGGGAAATGGTGCCAGCGGCTGGCATTGAACTGCCCAACTGGTATGAAGAAAACGCCCGTCTGCTCGAAAAATACGAAGACGACATCCCTGAACGGGGTCGCTGGGGCGCGATGCACTGGTCACCCATCATGGCGGCTGAGCATATGGAAGTGCGCAGCAACGTCGGCATGTTTGACCTGACTGCGCTTTCGATTATTGAGATTAAGGGGCCGGGCGCACTCGAGTATGCCAACTGGCTCTGCACCAACCAGATGGACAAACCGATCAACAGCCTCACCTACACCTGCTGGCTGACCGAAAAGGGCGGCATCAAGCGAGACTTAGCCGTCACCCGCAATGCGGAAGATTGCTTCTGGTTCTACGTTGGGGAAGGGTCACTGCCCCGTGACCTTGATTGGGTCGAGCGGCAGCTGCGCCACAGCCAGTGGAAAGATTCAGTTGTTGTGACCGATGTTTCAAACTACTACTCAGCCATTGGCATTTGGGGACCCAATGCCCGCAAAGTGCTGGAAAAAGTAACCCCCAACGACGTCAGCAACGAAGCGTTCCCCTACTATTCGGCGCAGTGGCTCGAAATCGGCACCGCCAAGGTGTACGCCCTGCGCATCAGCTATGTGGGTGAACTGGGCTGGGAGCTACACATCCCGTTTGACCAATCCCTCCAAGTTTGGGACCTACTGTGGGAGGCCGGACGTGAATTTAATATGATCGCGGCTGGGGCTGGCTGTATGGATTCGCTGCGGGTGGAGAAAGGGTACCGCCTGTGGGGTGGTGACATTTACACCGAGTACGACCTCTACCAAGCGGGCTTGCGCTGGACGGCGAAGGTCAAAAAAGAGGGCGGCTTCTTGGGTCGTGAAGCGACGCTGGCCGCCAAAGAAAAAGGGCTCAAGAAAAAGCTCGTGGCGATGACGCTCGACAACCCCGCCGCCACGCTCTTTGGCTACGAGTCAATCCATTCCAACGGCTCAGTCATTGGCCACGTCACCACCTCCAACTACGGCTACACCGTCGGCAAGCAAATCGCCTTTGGCTACCTGCCCGTTGAGTATGCCACACCCGGCACGGCGCTGGAGATTTCGTATTTTAATGAGAAGTATACGGCCGTTGTCTCCGCCGAACCCCTCTTGGATAAAGAAAATGCTCGCCTAAGGGCGTAGTTATTGCAACACACCCTCCGGGAGGTTTGATTCATAGCGATCATCATAGAGTAAACCTCCCGGAGGGTTCAAATTTAAAGTTGTATCCAAAAGGGGTATCAATTGTCTTTCCCTGTATAATTCAAATACCGTTTCAATTTAAATGCATTAAAACAGGAAGACGCCATGACAAGCACCCAACAACGCGCCGAACTACAGCGCCAAATCTGGCAAATCGCTAACGACGTAAGAGGCTCCGTAGACGGCTGGGATTTTAAACAATACGTTCTAGGCACCCTTTTCTACCGCTTCATCAGTGAAAACTTCGCCGATTACATCGAAGGCGGCGACGAAAGCATCAACTACGCTGAACTAGAAGACAATATCATCTCTGACGAAATCAAAGACGACGCCGTAAAAACCAAAGGCTACTTCATCTACCCCAGCCAAATGTTTGCCAACATCGTCGCGGGCGCTAAAAAGAACGAAAATCTGAATACCGATTTAGCCGACATTTTTACCGCTATCGAAAGCTCTGCAGTTGGGTACGCATCAGAAGACGACATCAAAGGATTGTTTGCCGATTTTGACACCACCAGCAACCGCCTAGGCAATACGGTTAAAGATAAAAACAGCCGTCTAGCCGCAGTTTTAAAAGGGGTAGCTGGGCTTAATCTTGGTCAATTTGAAGACGCTCAAATCGACCTTTTTGGCGACGCCTACGAATTTCTCATCTCCAACTACGCCGCCAACGCGGGGAAATCAGGCGGCGAATTTTTCACGCCCCAACACGTCTCCAAACTCATCGCCCAACTGGCTATGCACGGGCAAGAAACGGTCAACAAAATCTACGACCCCGCCGCTGGCTCTGGTTCCCTCCTGTTGCAGGCAAAAAAGCAGTTTGATGCCCATCTCATTGAAGAAGGCTTTTTTGGGCAAGAGATCAACCACACCACCTACAACCTCGCCCGCATGAACATGTTTTTGCACAACATCAACTACGACAAATTCAACATTAAGCTGGGTAACACCCTAACCGCCCCCCATTTTCAAGATGATAAACCATTTGACGCCATCGTCTCCAACCCGCCTTATTCGGTGAAATGGATTGGGAGCGGCGACCCGACGCTGATTAATGATGAACGCTTTGCCCCCGCAGGCGTGCTTGCCCCCAAATCAAAAGCCGACTTTGCCTTTGTGCTACACGCTCTCAGCTACTTATCTGGTCGAGGCCGCGCCGCCATCGTCTGCTTCCCCGGCATTTTTTACCGTGGCGGTGCCGAAAAGAAGATTCGCCAATATTTGGTGGACAACAACTATGTGGAAACAGTCATCGCCCTCCCTCCTAACCTCTTTTACGGCACCAGCATCGCCGTCAAAATCTTGGTGCTGTCTAAACACAAACTGGATACCAGCATCCAATTTATTGATGCCCGCGGCGAAAACTTCTTCAAAAGAGAGACGAACAACAATGTCATGACCGATGACCATATCCAGCAGATTATGGACATTTTCGCCAGAAAAGAATATGTCTCGCATATTGCCCAATCTATCCAGCTTAAGCAAATCATTGAGAATGAGTACACCCTTTCCGTCAGTAGCTATGTGGAGCCGGAGGACACCCGTGAGGTAATTGATATTGTCAACCTCAATGCAGAACTAGAAACCATCGTTGCCAAAATCGACCAGCTACGCACCGACATCGACGCCATCGTCACCGAAATCGACGGTGTGGGAGGGTAATCATGAGCTTTATGGAGAGTCTGCTGGATGGGGCTGAGGTAGAATGGAAGGCATTAGGGAAAGCAGTTAAGCTTCAACGTGGAAAAAGGCTTGTTAAAAGCCAGTTAGAAGAATTTGGCAATTACGCTGTGTATCAAAATAGTATGACTCCGCTTGGTTATTATCATGAAAGTAATGTCAAATCTGACACGACTTTTATTATTAGTGCAGGGGCGGCAGGTGAAATTGGGTATAGTAGTGTTGATTTTTGGGCGGCAGATGATGTTTACTTTTTCATAGCTCCAGATAATATCAAAAGCAAGTTTTTATATTATTTTTTATTAACACAACAGCATAAAATTTCTGCTCAGGTTCGCCGAGCAAGTGTTCCCCGCTTGTCGAGAGTAGTAGTTGAAAAAATCCAAATCCCCATACCACCGCCGGAGGTGCAGGGGGAGATTGTGCGGATTTTAGATACATTTACCTCACTGAACGCCGAGCTTACCGCCGAGCTTACCGCACGCCAAAAACAATACAACCACTACCGCGACCAACTGCTAACTTTCACAGAACACCAAGTCGAATGGAAGCCCTTAAAAGAGATTGCAAAAATAAAAAACGGGAAAGATTGGAAAAAATTAAATGCTGGGGACATTCCGGTTTTTGGTTCTGGTGGGGTTATGGCACACGTAGATACTTTTGCTTATGACAAACCAACCGTGCTTATTCCAAGAAAAGGTTCAATCACGAACATTTTTTATGTCGAATCACCATTCTGGAATGTAGATACAATTTACTATACTTAAATTGACACAACTCAGATTATGTCCAAGTTTTTCTACTATTTTATGAAAACAATTGATCTCACAAAATTAGATACGGGGTCAGGTAGGCCAAGCCTTACGCAATCCATCTTAAATAGAATTCAAATCCCTTTACCCACACCAGAAGAGCAAGCCCGAATCGTGGCAATCCTAAACAAATTCGACACCATAACCAGCTCCATCAGTGAAGGGCTGCCCCGCGAAATCGAACTACGCCGAAAGCAGTATGAATATTACCGGGATTTACTGCTAACCTTCGCAAAACCAGAGGGGGTCACATAACAATATGAGTCAGTCGCTCACCCAAATCGCCCGCCAGTTAAAAAACAGAAAAAAAGCCCAACTCATCTACGCCTTCAACGGCACCGGCAAAACCCGCCTCTCACGGGAATTCACACAGCTCATTGCCCCCAAAAGTGATGAAGAATCCACATTGTCTCACCGTAAAATTCTTTATTACAATGCATTTACAGAAGATTTATTCTATTGGGAAAATGATCTACAGAATGATGCAGAGCCAAAATTGATCATCCAGCCCAACACCTTCACCCAATGGGTGCTTGAAGACCAAGGGCAAGACCAAAACATCATCAACACCTTTCAACGGTACACCAACGAGAAATTAACTCCCCGCTTTAATGAAACCTTTTCCGAAGTGGCCTTCTCCTTCCAACGAGGCAACGAAGAGCGCACCGAACATATCAAAATCTCTAAGGGAGAAGAAAGCAACTTTATTTGGAGCCTCTTTTACAGTCTCGTCGACCAGGTGATCGACGTGCTCAACGTCGTTGAACCCAGCGACCGCGAAACAGATCAATTTGACCAACTCGAATATATTTTCATTGATGACCCCGTCAGCTCGTTAGACGAAAATCGCCTCATCGAATTAGCGGTTGATTTAGGCCAGCTGATCAAATCGAGTGAATCCGACCTCAAATTTATCATCACCACGCATAATCCGCTTTTTTACAACGTGCTGCATAATGAGTTAAGGTCAGCAAAGAAATATTTTCTCAAGAAAAACGAAGATGGATCCTATCGATTAAATGAGCAAAGAAGCGACGCCCCTTTTTCATATCATCTTTACATCAAAGCTGAAATCGAAAAAGCGATAGCAAGCGATCAGGTGAGTAAATATCACTTCAACTTTTTGCGAAATATATTAGAAAAAACCGCCACCTTTCTCGGCTATAATCAATGGGGAGATTTATTGCCCAAAACCACCGACGGCAGGCCCAATCCTTACGAAACCCGAATCATCAACATCTCTAGCCATTCCAAACATGCGGGTGAAGAGGTAGCCGAACTAACAGAAGATGACAAGCGCGTTTTAACCTATTTACTCACCCAAATTAATGAGATGTATCGCTTTAGGTAAACCGCAAGAAGTTTCTTGAGGAAAACAGCGGATGTCGTTGCGGTTTCCTAGAGGAATTGGCAGCTTTGTAAGCAGCCTATCTCAAGAAACATTCTGCAAATCACCTCAGTAACGCCTCAGGTAGCAATCACCTGAATAAACAGGAAAACCATGGTTGAATATAAAACAGTTGCAGAATCAAACAACTTCATTATCTTAGACGAATACGATAAAGTATCGCAGATCAAAGAAAGCTATCAAAGCGAATACGATTTAGAACACGAACTAATCCGTGACCTGCAAAAGCAAGGGTACGACTACCTCGCCGACCTCAAAACGCCCCAAGCCCTGCTTGCCAACGCTCGTACGCAACTGCAAACTTTGAATAATGTGCAATTTTCAGAAGAAGAATGGGCGCGCTTTGTGGAGCAATATTTAGACAAACCAAGCGACAACCTCATAGACAAAACCCGCAAAATTCACAATGATTACATCTACGACTTTGTCTTTGACGATGGGCATATCGAAAACATCTATCTGCTCGATAAAAAGCATATCGCACGCAACAAACTTCAGGTGATCAAGCAGTTTGAACAAACAGGCACACAGGCAAACCGATACGATGTAACCATTCTGGTGAACGGTTTACCCATGGTGCAAATTGAACTCAAAAAACGGGGCGTTGCCATTCGGCAAGCGTTCAACCAAGTGAACCGCTACAGTAAAGAAAGCTTCAACGCAGACCATTCCCTCTTTAAATTTTTACAGATATTCGTCATTTCAAACGGCACCGATACCCGATATTTTGCTAACACCACCAAGCGCGACAAAAATAGCTTTGACTTCACCATGAATTGGGCACGCTCTGACAACAGCCTGATCAAAGACCTCAAAGATTTTACAGCCACCTTCTTCCAGAAAAACACATTATTACAGGTGCTCATAACTTTTTCCGTCTTTGATGTCAATGACACCCTTCTTGTGATGCGCCCCTACCAAATCGCAGCCACCGAGCGCATTTTATGGAAAATCAAAAGCACCTACAATGCCAAAAACTGGAGCAACACCGAAAGCGGCGGCTTCATTTGGCACACCACAGGCTCCGGTAAAACCTTAACCAGTTTTAAAGCGGCGCGTTTAGCTACTGAACTTGATTTTATTGATAAGGTATTTTTCGTGGTTGATCGCAAAGACCTCGATTATCAAACGATGAGAGAGTATCAGCGGTTTTCGCCAGATAGCGTCAATGGGTCAGAAAGTACGGCTGGACTTAAGCGAAATCTTGCCAAAGACGACAACAAAATCATTGTTACCACGATTCAAAAACTAAACAATCTGATTAAAAGCGATAACGATTTGCCTGTTTACCGTGAGCAAGTGGTCTTTATATTTGATGAAGCGCACCGCAGTCAGTTTGGCGAAGCCCAAAAGAACTTGCAAAAGAAGTTTAAAAAATACTACCAGTTTGGCTTTACGGGAACACCTATCTTTGATGACAATGCATCAGGTGCTGAAACCACAGGTAGTGTGTTTGGGCGCGAGTTACATTCCTACGTCATTACCGATGCGATTCGGGATGAAAAGGTATTGAAGTTCAAAGTTGATTACAATGATGTGCGCCCCCAATTTAAGTCGATTGAAACAGAACAAGATTTAGATAAATTGACGGCGGCAGAAAACAAGGCGGCCTTGTTACATCCTGACCGCATAAGTAAAATTTCCCAATACATCCTGAACAACTTCAGACAAAAAACGCACCGCCTCCAAGCAGGTGCAAAAGGGTTTAATGCCCTGTTTGCCGTGAGCAGCATTGATGCCGCTAAACTTTATTACGAATCGTTTAGAAAGTTACAAAACAGCAGTGATTCACAAAACCCAAGCCGCAAGCCTTTGACCGTCGCCACGATCTTTTCTTTTGCCGCCAATGAAGAACAAGATGCAGTAGGAGAAATTTCAGATGAAAGTTTTGACGTTTCAGCTTTGAATAGCACCGCTAAAGAGTTCTTGGGCGCGGCTATCAAAGAATATAACAGTACATTTAAAACCAGCTTCGGCGTTAATAGCAAGGAGTTTCAAAACTATTACCGTGATCTTGCCTTGCGCGTCCAAAAGAAAGAAGTTGATTTGTTAATTGTGGTGGGCATGTTTTTGACTGGGTTTGACGCACCAACCTTGAATACGCTATTCGTCGATAAAAATTTGCGCTATCACGGCTTATTACAAGCTTATTCACGCACCAATCGTATTTATGATGCCACCAAAACCTTCGGCAATATTGTCACTTTCCGTGACCTAGAACAGGCGACGATTGATGCAATCACCTTATTTGGCAACAGTCAAACCAGAAATATTATTCTAGAAAAAAGCTATAAAGAATATATGGAAGGCTTTACCGATGTGCTGACAGGCGAAGCGCGTCGTGGCTATTTGGATGTAGTAGCAGAATTGCAAATACGCTTCCCTGAACCAGATGAGATTGTTAGAGAGCAGGATAAAAAGGCGTTTGTGAAGCTGTTTGGTGAATATTTACGCGTAGAGCATATTTTGCAAAATTATGACGAATTTGCTGGCTTAAAAGCGTTGCAACAAGTTGATATGGATGATGCCGAAGCGGTCGAAGCGTTTAAAGCGCAATATTATCTAAATGATGACGATATCGCCGCCATGCAAATGATTGAAGTGCCCCCTGAGCGAACGATTCAAGATTATCGTTCAACCTATAATGACACAAGAGATTGGCTACGTCGTCAGAAATCAGCAGAGGAAAAAGATAATACAACGTTGGATTGGAATGATGTTGTTTTTGAAGTGGACCTGCTCAAGTCACAAGAGATCAATCTTGACTATATTCTTGAGCTGATTTTTGAACACAATAAAAAGAATAAGAGCAAAGCGGAAATCATTGAAGAGGTGCGCCGACTGATTCGTGCTAGCTTGGGCAACCGCGCTAAGGAAAGCCTTATCGTTGATTTTATTAATTTAACGAACCTTGATGAAATTATTGACAAAGCGAGTATTCTAGATGAATTTTACAAGTTTGCTCAGGCAGAACAAAAGCGAGAAGCAGAAGAGCTAATTAGCTCTGAAAGTTTAAATGAGGATGCGGCCAAGCGGTATATCACCATCTCCTTAAAGCGGAAATTTGCCAGCGAATACGGCACCGACCTGAACGCAACGCTCCCCAAAATGAGTCCACTTAATCCGGAATATAAAACGAAAAAGCAGTCGGTTTTCCGGAAGATTGCGGCGTTTGTTGAGAAGTATAAAGACATAGGGGGGCAAGTCTAGTTTAAATTTATTGAAGCTAAGCATTGCTACCCAACAATAATTACATAATATTACATAACGCTATCATTGAGTTAATATGGATTATTTACGGTCAGGCCACGCTTCAAAATAAATTCGTCTTGTGGCATAATAGCTTGAATCATTTGTAACGCTATTCTGAGAACAATATAGAATTTAGGGCAATCATTATGACAGTTCAAGAAGCAATTCAAACACTCCAAAATGCGCCTCTAGAGGATCGTACTCAAATCATCGAGTTGTTACTGCAATATTTAAAGGAAGATATTTCCTCTGAAAACAGGAAAGAGCAGAAGCATGAACCCTTCAATATTCGTACATTTAATTTGGGAAACGACATTCAGCTTGATCGAGAAGAAATGTTTTTAGAGCGAGGGCTTTGAACTGTGAACACAAGCGGCTTTTAGGAATTTGCATTTGTTGGGCAAAATCAATGCGGCTTGTGGCATAATTTCGATATCAATTACGCAAAATTTAAATGAGGTGAACGCATGAATATGCCTATCTTATCTCAAATGGAAGACCGAATCAGTCGCTTATCTTTAGATGAACAGCTTTGGCTCATGGAGCGGCTTGTTCAACGCATCAAAGAAAACACCGTCAAAGCCAAAAGTCAGGTGGAAGATGATATGATCGCCATGGCCAATGATCCTGAAATCCAAAACGAACTGCGAAATATTGAAAAAGAATTTGCTTTTGCTGAATCAGATGGTTTGGACATTGCCTAATGGCAATCAAACGAGGGGAAATATATTTTGTCAATTTGAATCCAGTTAAAGGGAGGGAACAAGCAGGGCATCGCCCTGTTTTAGTTTTGTCTGTAGATGCAATCAATTCACTTCCTTTAGTTGTTACGGTCGTGGTCGGCACCTAGGGGGCAAATAGTTCGCGTGATTATCAATCATATGTGCGCGTTTCAACTCAAGAAAGCTGGTTATCTATGGAAACGGTCTTCTTGTGTTTTCAAGTTCGGTCG
>JBCCFD010000032.1:0-31030 GCA_039029915.1 Chloroflexota bacterium | reverse complement strand
CTTAAGGCGAAAAAGGATTGCATTACACAATGGAAATCAGACGGACAACCTTCAAATAGCATCCATTCTAAAGATAATATATTTAATTTTGTTACATTGAATGGAAAAATGCAGGACAAAGGCGTGCCTTTGTCCTGCAGGATGAATCAATTAATAATAGTAAGAGGAATGCTATCTACCACGGGGATAGGCGCTTCAAGCGGCTTATGATTCGGCCGTTTTCTGACTGGTGGACATTCCCAATCTTCTGGATTTGTATCTCGCCGTAACTCTCTGAGTTTTGGCAAAATGCCGCAGGCAAAACATTGATGGCGACAATCCACCCGCGTTTCCTGCGTCTTACTCATCAAATAATCTTCCGTTAAGAACTTCTTCGTCACCGCAATATCAATATGCTCCCACGGGAAGATTTCATCAATCATCCGCTTGCGATGCGTGAAAAAGTAGGGATCAAGGCCAAGATCATCCAAAGAAGAATACCAAGCCTCTTCAGAAAAATGTTCAGCCCAAGCGTCAAACTTCGCTCCTTTGCGCCAAGCATGCTCTACAACCTCAGCTATACGACGGTCACCGCGGCTCAAAAAGCCTTCAAAGAGCGATTCACGTGGCTCATTCCAACGCAAGCGCAAACCTTGCCCCCGAATCTCTTTTTTCAGTAAAGCTAGCTTTTCATAGGTGCTTTCCAAGCTGTGCATCGGTTCCCATTGGAACGGCGTGTGTGGCTTAGGAATGAAGGTGCTAACGCCAACATTCACATTCGCTTTGTTTCCGTGAATTTTACGCCCTTCAGCCAGCACGCGTTTTGACAGATCAATGATTGCTTCTACATCTTCCAGCTCTTCCATTGGATGACCAATCATGAAGTAGAGCTTGATAGTGCGCCAGTTCCGACTGTAGATTTCACGCGCAGTCTCAATAAGCTCTTCATCTGTGACGTACTTATTGATAATATTGCGCATTTTTTCAGTCGCTGCTTCTGGAGCCAAGGTAAACCCACCCCGCTTGCTGTCACCCAAATTATCCATCAGCTGGGTTGAGACGCTCTCTATGCGCAATGAAGGCAGTGAAATATTTAGTCCAAGATGACCAAACTGTTTGCCAATTTTTTCTGTTAGCTCCAAGACATGCACATAATCACTCGATGAAAGTGAAAGCAAGGCTATTTCTTCATATCCAGTGCTCTCTAAGATTTTTGCCATCGCATCAAGCACTTCTTGAACCGGCCGTTCACGAACGGGACGAGTCACCATCCCCGCATGACAAAATCGACAGCCACGAGTACACCCACGCATAATTTCGATTGGCGCTCGATTATGTACGGTTTCAATAAACGGAATGATGAAATCGGTGACTGGGGGGGGCATCACCGGCACGATTGTTTTCATGACCTTCTTAGGGGCTTCGGGCATGTTTGGCACAATCTCACGAATGCCCCCATCATCATGATAGGCCACATCATAAAATCGAGGCACATAGCAGCCTTCTATTTGAGCGATATAGCGTAGCTGCGTTTCGCGGTCAAGATGGGCAGCCGCTCGCATAATGCCAACCATTCGCAGGATAGCTTCCTCGCCTTCGCCAATGATAAATACATCAATGAAAGGGGCCATCGGTTCAGGGTTATAGCAGGAATGTCCACCGGCAATCACCAGTGGATAGCTCTCATCCCGCTCTTCCGAACGTATTGGCATGTCTGCCAAATCAAGCAGATTTAGCGCGTTGGTATAAAGCTGCTCATAGGGCAAACTAACAGCCAAGATATCAAACTCACGAATCGCGTGCTTGGTTTCTAGGGAGAAAAGGGGAATTTCCTTCTCTCGCATAATGTCTTCCATATCTGTCCACGGTGAATAAACACGTTCCGCCAGCAGATTTTTGTGCTTATTGATGATGTCGTACATGATCATCAATCCCAAATTGGACATCCCTAAATCATAAATATCGGGGAAGGCGAGAGCGACCTTAAAATCAATGTCGTCCCAGTTTTTAACCACTTCGTTATATTCACCGCCGGTGTAGCGACCTGGTTTTGCAACGCGCGGCAAGATTCTCTCAAGCGCATTCTCGATTTCTTTGTGTGTCATCATAGGGGTAATTTTAACGAAATTTGACGGAAATCCAACTGCACGTTACATTGTTAGATGTGAGTTTGCGACCATACCAACTAATCTCTTCCCCAGCAGACTGGAATGATTGCTTAGCGCATCTGCAAGCGGCAGCGCGATTGGCCATTGATCTCGAGGCCAATAGTATGCACGCCTACCGTGAGCAGGTTTGCTTAATCCAAATCTCAACCCCCGAATTTGACTTTATAATTGACCCGCTAATTAAGGTAGATTGGCAACCGTTTGGTGAAATCATTGAAAGCCCTGACGTGGAAAAAGTGTTTCACGCGGCCGAATATGATCTAATCTTGTTGAAACGGCAATTTGGTTGGCAAATTCATAATTTATTTGACACGATGTGGGCGGCTCGCATTTTGGGATATGAGCGGTGTGGTTTAGCCAGCTTGCTCGAACTATTTTATGGCATCAAGCTTGATAAACGGTATCAGAAGTCAAATTGGTGCAAACGGCCGTTATCCTCTGAACAGCTCATCTACGCTCAAAACGATACACACTATCTGCTCGACTTTCGAAAGCGGCTTCTTGGAGAACTTGAATCAGCAGGCCGGCTTGAAGAAGCGATGGAAATCTTTAAAGAGCAAACTCACGTTAACCTGCCAAACATCGATTTTAACCCTGAAAGCTTTTGGTCTATCAGCGGTGCTTCCGACTTACCACCCAAAAAACAATCAATTCTCAAAGCACTCTGCATTTTTAGAGACGAGCAGGCCAGACGAAGGGATCAGCCTCACTTCAAAGTTTTTAACGATCGGACGCTATTCGAAATTGCTGACCTTGATCCTTATTCACTAGATGAGATGCGCCATGCACACGGCATGTCTGGTGGCCAACTCAAACGGTATGGGTCCCGACTCCTGTCTGTTGTAACTAAGGCCCGCAAACAGCCACCACCACCGCCACGTAAGCGGAAGAAACGGCCGTCTGACGATATCGTTGAGCGGTACGACAAACTGCATAATTGGCGTAAAATAAGGGCACAAGCGCGCGGTGTTGAATCAGATGTCATTATTAGCCGTGACGCACTGTGGTCAATTGCACGGGAAAAACCCCAATCCCTTGAGCAGCTTGCCGCCATTCCCTTTGTGGGAGAATGGCGCACAAAACGGTTTGGTACCGAAATTCTTACCATCATTGCCTAACTCTAAACACCCACCGATTGACCAAAACCAAATAACCAAGCATAGAGCATATAGCTCATAGCTAGCAGCCCAAAGCTAAAAAGGAAGAATCTATGGACATTACATTTCACGGCGCAGTCAGAGCTGTTACTGGATCACAGCATTTAATTTCGGTTAACGGCCGTAAAATCCTCCTAGACTGTGGCCTCTACCAAGGCTCACGCAAACGAACTTACGAGAAAAATTTAAACCTCCCCTTTGATGCTTCAGAAATTGATGTCCTTGTTCTTTCTCATGCTCACATTGACCACAGTGGCAATATTCCAAATCTCGTAAAAAATGGCTTCAAAGGAGATATTTATTGCACCTACGCCACAAGAGACCTTTGTGCCATCATGCTGCGCGACAGCGCCAAAATTCAAGGGTATGACATCGAGTATGTTAATCGCAAGCGGGCCAAAAAGGGTGAACCGCCTGTTGAACCCATCTACACGCTAACGGACGCCATCACTAGCTTGAAATATTTTGTAGGAATTGGCTATGAACGGCCGTATACCATCATGCCCGGTATCACACTTACCTTCTACGATGCCGGGCACATTCTTGGATCAGCCATCGTTGCGCTTGACATCGAAGATGAGCAAGAAAAACGAGACATCCGTCTTGTCTTCAGCGGAGATTTAGGCCGTCCTAGTCGTCCGATTCTCCGAGACCCCACACCTATCGACGAAGCCGACGTTCTCATTGTTGAAAGCACCTACGGCAATCGTGTCCACAAGCCATTAGACGAAGCCAGCACCAAATTAGAAACCATTGTCAACCAAACCTTTCACCGAGGGGGGAAGGTCATTGTGCCGTCCTTTGCAGTTGGGCGTACCCAAGAACTCGTCTATCGACTCCATCAGCTTGTTGAAGAAAATAAAATCCCAGACAATCTTCCCGTCTATGTGGATAGCCCTCTAGCAGTCGACGCCACAGGTATTTATCGCCTTCATCCAGAGGCGTATGATGAAGATTTAGAAGCATTTATGCTCGAAGATCGTCACGGCGATCCATTCGGCTTTGACATGATGTATTACACGCGTTCAACCGGCCAATCAAAAGAGCTCAACTCGCTCAAACAGCCGGCAGTCATTATTAGCGCCAGCGGTATGGCAGAAGCAGGCCGAATCTTGCACCATCTCAAAAACAACATTGAAGACCCTAGAAACACCGTCCTGATTGTAGGCTTCCAGGCTGCTCATACGCTGGGTCGTCGAATTGTTGAAAAAACACCGGTCGTCAAAATCTTCGGTGAGGAGCATCAGCTCAAAGCCCATGTGGAAATCATAAACGGCTTTAGTGCCCACGCCGACCGCGAAGAGCTTTTAGAGTGGACAGGCACCTTCAAAAAACGACCCAAGCACACTTTCATTGTTCATGGAGAGGAAGATTCTTCACTTGCCTTTGCTGATGCCTTGAAAGGCCAAGGCCTTAAAAACGTACACGTGCCAGAGCTCGGTCAGCAATTCCCTGTCTAGCTTACCAATCCACAGAGGTTTGGACTTGGCGCATCACCTCTCGGTTGACTCCGAATCTCTGTGGGCTATTAGCAAACTATACACGTCACTCAAATAATTTTTTAAGTACAAATAATAATATTGCGCTGGCCAGTCACCTTACGACTATCAATAAATTCTTTTTTTTGCCCTTAGTTATACTTTCCTATCCAAAACAGGACCCACCATCTGCTATAGTATGGAAATTGCTTTCCTCCACCTGAAGGCAATGAACGGGGTGGCGTAGTCAAAATCGCCAAGCTAATTCAAAACCAACAATTAAAGTGATTTTTTTTCAGGGGATGTAAGTACTTTGTTAACAAAGTAGTAAAGCTTGTACCAGATAGTTTTACATGTAACGGCACATCAGTAGTTTAAGTGAAACGAAGTTCCTGTTTTGAATAAAACGGCGGCAATAAACTTCGTTTCCTCGAGGTTCCGAAGATTTTATCTAACGTGGTTTTCAATTTAGAAACTTCGGAACACTTAAGGGGCAATGCTATGGGGCTTATGCCAATTTCAGGACAAACAGTACCTAAAACACCAATCAGCCACGCTGAGTTAAGCGAGTTGCGAGAGCAACTCATCAAGTTTGGCGCTTGGCCAGAAGCAGGCGATCAATACTTATCTCTGATTGCACACACGCTGTGGGATCGAGCAACAATTCAGCCAAAGGATTATCAGTGGATACCCAAAGTGGCGGAAGATGTTGTTAATGGGGTTGATATCGGGTTGCAATATCCTTCTTTTTTTCAAAAGCTACTAGCAAACAGTGAATTAAGAGGTGCCTTTGTAGAAAGGCTTAGGAAATTAAACTAGTAGTCCGATAATGATTTTTTGACGGATAGCACGTTGACAAGGACTACTTGAAGGGGCGTCAAAATTACCCCTCAATATTTGTTTGACGCATCACTAGCTTCGATAAGACACCTCATCTCGCTAAGGTAAAACTTTGATAACAAAGTAGAAACCCTCCGAATATTTGTTGAAATTTTTGATTTCTACGCTAATACTCGGAGATTTTATTTTTAGTTAAGTTCTGGAATTAACAACCCAAAATCAGCATCTCTACGCTTATAAAGCACATTGATTTGGTTCTCTTCAATATTGTGAAATACAAAGAAATCATGGCCGAGTAATTCAATTTGGTCAATCGCTTCCTGAGGGGACATTGGCTGAAGTGCAAACCGCTTTGTTCGCACAATGTTTCCATCAACAACCTCTTCAACATCTTCTTCGACCGGCAGCGGCTCTCCTAAAAATTCTTCTGACATATTATTACGGCGCCAATGCTTTTGTTTCTTACCCCGATATTTCCGAATTTGTTTATAAAGCTTATCGACAACCAAATCAACCGAGGCAAAAAGGTCGTTGCTTCGTTCCTCAGCGCGTAAAATAGTGCCCCTTTTATCGATAGCAGTAATTTGGGCAATTTTTCTTTCTTGAACGTTTTTGGAGTTTGTTTCAGATAGATCAACTTTTATTTCCCGAAGGTTTGGCATATACCTATCGAGACGTGCCGTCTTTTTTTCAACATATTGCTGAATTCGATCCGTCATTTGTATATTACGGCCGTTTACTGAAACATTCATTGTTCAATCTCCCTTTTTATTTTGCGCTTCAAAAAGCCAGGTGGAGAACAAATAGTTCGTTGAAATAAAATAGCGACACAAACGTTTTTGTTCCCCTGAAAATAAATCAATGTAAATTTGCTTTTGCGAGGGTAAATCCAAAAACCTCCTTAGCCCCAGCTTGCACAAGGGCGGTTGCCGCAGCCTGCATGGTAGCGCCCGTTGTAAACACATCATCAATAAGTAAGACAGATTGGTTCCTAACCGTTTCACTAGCCCAAAATGCATTATCAACGTTCGATTGTCTCTCGTGTGCGTTTAGTCCCACCTGAGGCGTTGTTTGGCGGATACGAAACAGACCGTCTGTGATAAGTTCAATAGGCCACTTTTCAGCAATCTCTTTCGCTAATAGTTCTGATTGATTATAGCTCCGCTTCTTTTGCCGGTTTTGATGAAGGGGGATTGGGATAATATATTGAGGAAATGACCAATGAGCTTGCCATGCCGCCATCATAATTTCCGCTAATGGTTTAGCAAAGGCAAAATGACCTTCGTACTTTAAATGGTGGATTGCTTTGGGGATAGGGCCAACGTAGGAAACGGCCGTATACATCCCCTGCAAGCTCCCATGACAGCAAGAGACGGCCGTTTTCTGCCTTAAACAGTATGAACAAAATGACTCAGATAGCCATTCAATGTCTTTATAACAGTTTTTGCAAATTAGGTGATCGGGTTTCTGGCAAACGACACAAACAGGGGGGAACGCCAAGTCAGTTAGCGTTTGGAAAAACAATTTTGCACGTTGGCTCCAATTGCTTATGGGTTGAGTCACAACGATAAGAATCCTACTGTTGACATCAAAATCAGTTTTTAAGTGAGAAGTAAACCACGCGATGCCAAGGGGGCTTTAAAAACTTTTGGCGGTTTATTTACTAAATATATAGCAAGACCGCCTGTAACAGAAAATGCTAACAGGCGGTCTTGGAAAATACTAGATTAAATTAGCGGAGGTTGCTGATACCTTCGTTCCTCATAAGTTGGAATGCGGCGGGACCAAGAAGAACAACAAAGATTGATGGAAAAATCAAAAACACCATCGGGAACATCATCTTTACAGGTGCTTGTTGCGCCTTTTCCTCAGCCCGCTGCCGACGACGCACGCGCATCTGTTCAGATTGAATCCTCAAAACCTTCCCAATACCAACACCTAACTGGTCAGCTTGCAATACGGCCGCCAAGAAGCTAGTCACATCAGGCACATCCATTCGATCGGACATATCCTTTAACGCTTGTCGACGAGACTTACCCAATTGCATTTCATAAATAACCCGACCAAACTCTAACGCCAGTGGATCATCCCACTTCTCGTCAACCTTTTGCATAGCCGCGTTAAAGGTCAAACCAGCATCAACACAAATCGTCATCAGGTCGAGCGCATCTGGCAGTTTCTTAATGATGGCATCTTTGCGGCGATCAACCTTAGAGCGAAGCCACATGATGGGCAAGAAATAACCGAGCGCGGCCCCACCAATGGAGTACATAAAGCGTGCACCAGCACCGGCATTTCCAAAACGGCTCATGTAGAAAAATGTCATGATCCCCATAAAAATGGTAAACCCAACACGAATCGACATAAATGTAGCCGCGGACCAATTGTAAGGATTTCCGGCTAGTTCGATAAGCTGTGTGGTATTTTCGAGCGTCTGCTGTGGGGTGAGCCGAACAAAGAATTCGCCAACGCGCCGCGCAATCGGAACAAAGATTCGGTCTCGCAGCGGCATTGAAAGTTCAATTTCTTCGATTGAAACAACCTCTTCACGTGCCGCAAACTCATCAATTCGGGAGAGCAATGGATCGTCTTCAGCCCGTTGAAGTAAGAGAACACCTAAACCGACAACAGCAACAATGCCAAATAACAGAAGCGTAATAATTAATGGTGACATAGATAGAAAACCTTATCCAATAGTGAATTTTCCTATACTTCGATATCAACAATTTTTCGGATTGCAAAAGCCCCTGCGCCAATCATCATGACGCTAAATGCTAAGACAAGCCAGCCACAAGGAACGACATTCGGCCAAATCCATGGTGCTTCGGAAACCCAAAGTTCTGAAACGTATCCAGGGTTAATCATGTACAACAACCCGCCTAACGCAACAGGTAAAAGGGTGATGATCCAACCAGACGCACGCCCTTGAGCTGTCAGGGTACGGATTTCACCTTTAATGCGGACGCGTTCCCGAATGGTAAAGCTAATCGTATCAAGAACTTCGGCAAGATTACCACCCACTTCGCGCTGAATATTAACGGCCGTAATCACCAAATCCAAGTCTTCACTCGGGACGCGATTATACATATTTTCCATCGCCTGATTTAAGCTAAGGCCTAACCGAACCTCTTGTACAACCCGCTCAAATTCTTTTGAGACAGGAGGAGGTAATTCGGTTGCAATCGTTTCCATACCCTGCAAAACACTATACCCAGATCGGAGTGCATTTACCCACAAATTCAGCGTATCACCAAGTTGCGCATCAAAAGCCTTCATGCGTCGGTCTGCCGCCATACCAAGTAACATACGTGGCAACCTCAGCCCTAAGAACAAGCCCACAATGGCCAGAGCGATATTACGATTCATCAGAAGGTAAGTGAGAAAAGCAATACCAGCGCCACTCAAGACCACCAAAACCATATATTCGACAACCCTAAGCTTTACATCAGCTTTACTAATACGGTCCCGAATTGGTTTGACAAAGTCACGTCCAGAAATCACCTGATCCAAACGATCTGCCACATCAGGCCCGGATTGTGTGACGACTTCTTCTTCAATTTCAATGGGTGTTGTGCTTACAAATTGATCTAGACGTTTTTCAACATCGCCACGTCCACCACCAAGCACAAGTGCAGCACCAGCACCGGCAAACACCATAAATGCAACAATCCCCAAAATAATTACAAGTGGACTCATTTATTCAAGCTCCTCAAACACTATCGCTAAACTAAAAATTAGCGTCTGCTTCGTGTACCAATACCAAAGATAGAAGGGGGGAGCATAATGCCAGCCTCTTGAATCTTCCACATAAATTTAGGACGTAAACCTGTTGGGCGTAAACGGCCGATAACTTTACCGTTTTCAATATTCGTTTGCTCAAATCGGAAAATTTCAGAGGTCGTAATAACATCCCCTTCCATACCTTGAATCTCGCTAATGGAGGTCACCTTACGCGATCCATCGCGCAAACGATCAGAGTGCACAATCAAATGAACGGCCGCTGCAATTTGTTCACGAATAGCCCGGTGAGGCAAATCCATACCGGCCATCAAAACCATTGTTTCCAAACGCGCTAACATATCTCGAGGACTGTTCGCATGGCCCGTTGCCAAACTTCCATCATGACCTGTGTTCATCGCCTGAAGCATGTCTAGCGCTTCACCACCGCGAACCTCCCCAACCACAACGCGATCGGGACGCATACGCAAAGAGTTAATGACGAGGTCTTGAATAGAGACTTCACCGCGCCCTTCAACATTTGCATTACGTGATTCCAAACGAACCACATGATCCTGCCTTAATTGAAGTTCAGCCGCATTTTCAATGGTCACAATACGCTCACCGTCAGGAATAAACCCGGACAAAATATTGAGCATCGTTGTTTTACCCGAACCTGTACCGCCGGAGATCATAATGTTCAACTTGCCGATTACACAGGCTTTTAAAAACTCAACTGCTTCAACCGTTAAGCTTCCAAATTCAATTAAATTTTCAATTGTCAGGGGAACTTTAGCGAAAATACGAATCGTCAGCGTTGCACCATCAATTGAAATCGGAGGTACAACAGCATTCACACGAGACCCATCAGGAAGACGAGCATCTACCATCGGTGATCCTTCATCAATACGTCGACCTAACGGGGCTACAATTCGGTCAATGATTCTTAAAAGATGATCATTGTCTTCAAATTCAACATTTACTCGCTGAAGCTTACCGCCACTTTCAATAAAAATCTTCTTGGGGCCGTTCACCATAATTTCTGTGATCCCATCATTGTGAAGGAACTGCTCAATGGGACCAAACCCTAAGATTTCTGAAACGATTGATTCAAATAAGCGCCGCTTTTCATTGCGTGTTAACACAATACTTTCGTCAGCCAACATACCTTCGAACATTTCTTGAATTGTGGCGCGAACTTCGGCTGTTTTTGTAATATCCATACTTGGATCAAGTTCAGCGATAAGCTTTTGTTGAATGCGATTCTTTAAATCAACATAAGCGTCCCTTGAGCCAACGGCAGGGGACGAGCGTTTAACTCTCAACTCCTGAAGCTTCGAGGATTCAGACTGCTGTTGCTGAGAAGATGGTGCAGAACTTTGATTACGTTCAATCCGTTTTAATAATGACACGATTAGCCTCCTGCTTTAACTCGCTTGCTAAACAACCGACCCAATAAACCAGTCTGATCTGATTCTTGCGGAGCAGCACCGTTTCCTTCCTTTCCTTCCGAAAGCTCTTGAATTGTGTGCTCAGCCAATTTGTATATGGCTTGGCTGATTGGTTTCTTTGCATCTTGTCCTAATACAAGAGGAACGCCTTGATCCGCCTTAGAATCGGCAATAGGATCCTCAGGAATAACTGCTACAACAGGTTTTTTCAGCGCTTCGCCAATATTTTTTATCGAAATTCTTTGCTTGGTCGCTTTGTTAACAACCAGCCATGCTTTTGCTGGGGAATAATCCAAGATTTCACAAAGATCGAAGAACCGTTTGATACTTTTCAGGCTGGGCAAACTTTGCTGAGCCACTAAAACAATTCGATCGGCATTATCCAGAATCGCCAATGAAACCTCAGATAAATAAGAGCTAGTATCGACGATAATAAAATCGTACGACATTCTCAAATTATCTAACAGCTTTTTGACACCCTCTTCACTTACCATATCTGCCATTTCGGGCTTGGGTGGTGCCAATAGAACATGAACGCCGCTTTTGTGCATCTGAACAACGCTACTGATCAAATCTGGATCGAGCTCTTGATTGGGATCGCTGACATCAGCAATACTGGTCATGGCCTTCATCTGCAGCATCACTTCAACATCACCGAATTGTAAGCTGCCATCAATAAGTAATGTACGATACTCACGACGAGACAGTGCAACGGCCAAATTTATTGCTATTGTTGTACAACCAGCGCCACCCTTGGGGCTAAAGACTGTAACAACATTGCCACTCGGCCGCTGAGATGCAGGTTGGCCTGAAGCTTCCTGATTATACTGAGGCTGTTGGACAACGGCCGTTCTAGCTGGCCGTTTATCATGGACTCGCCGAATGGCAGCGGTCAGTTCGTCACCACCAAATGGCTTGGTTAAGAAGTCACGCGCCCCAGCCATCATTGCCCGACGCAAATAGTTAGGATCACTTTGCACAGACATAATGATGATCTGGGCAGTGGGCACCATTTCTGTAATTTTCTGGCTAGCTCCAATACCATCAATACCGGGCATATTAATATCCATCAGGATAATATCCGGCTGAAGCTCTTTAGCCATTTCTACAGCTTCTTCACCTGTCCCAGCTTGACCAATTACTTCAACATCCGATTCGAACTGAAGTAACTTGCGTACATTTTCACGCGTTTCTGGGAGATCATCAACAATTAATACTCGAATATTGTCAGACATTGCTCACCAATCGGCTAACTTTTTGCTTGATTTTTATAAATGGATTTTTGGTAAACCGAAAAGACATTTAAGTTAGACTTTTATAATTTTGCGGTTAAAAGAGGAATCGGCAATTCCACTGAATACCTTTCAATTTGCCAATTACATTCGTTGAGGTTGAATTCATTACAATAATATAAGTCAAAAATTACTAAAAAATATACAACTATTGTAATTGAGAAATCGATTTACTGTGTATAAAGCTTATTTCTTACTAAGTAAGTCATAAAAAGAAAAAAGAACCTTTTGTTCTTCATTTAAACATGAAATCATCTTAATATTAACCACATACCAAGGAGATTTTATCCTTCATCATACAATTTTACATATTATTGTCAACTATAGACAATAATATAAGATAAAGCAATAGAGCCCTATCATGTGATAGGGCTCTATGTGGTCTCAAAATAATAATGAGAATAGCTTTGAATAAATAAATGTAATTAAGCTGAGAGACCAGAAACAATACGGCTAAATACGTTGCCGATTTGAGGACCAAGCAAAGTCAAAATTGCAATAACTACAACAGCTACAAGTACAAGTACGAGAGCATACTCAACTAGGCCTTGACCATTTTCACGATTCAAAAATAGCATTTTGTGTTTACCTCCTTGAAGATTTAATTTATCAAATAGTTGATTAACTATATGGATAGATTACAAAGTTTTGATGTTTGAGTTCAATAGGAACAATGTACTGAGATGAAACTGCTTTCTCTTTGTTGTTGCTTACTGGATTACTTTTAATTATACACGACTTTCTTACGTATAAAATTAATTTTGCACTCTGAAATATAAGATGATTTATATGTTAATGGGTTCAGGGTCGATGGGGATTGAAAATTCAATACGCGAGCCTTGACCAATACTGCTTTGAATATTTAGTTCGCCCCCTAACATTTGAATCCGTTCACGTAGGGTAGATAGTCCAATTGTCTTAGCGTTATCGTTTAAAGCATCATCGGAATTGAAGCCACGGCCGTTATCTTCAACAATTGCCGTGATTTCTTCTTGGGCTAAATCAAGGGAAACTTGAATTTGGGTTGCTTGTGAATGCATAATCGCATTGTTTAAAAGCTCTTGCACGTTTCGGAAAATCGTCACCTCAATATGACTCTCCAGACGACGCTCAACACCCGTTACAGTAATTGGTACAGGTATCCCATTCTTTTCCTGAACAGAATCAACATAGCGACGCAGCGTTGGTACCACACCAAGGTCATCAAGCATCATCGGGCGTAGGTCAAAAATGAAGTCTTTTACATCACTAAAAGTAGAAGCAGCAGAGCTTTTTAGCGCATTGAGTTCTTGGCGCGCTCGATCGGGATTAACATCAAAAAAACGTTGGCATATTTCTGCTTGCAAAATGAAGTTGCTCAACGACGAAGCGGCACCATCATGCATACGCCGAACCAAACTTTGGCGTACAGCTTCTTCCGTTTGAATGAGGCGAATGATATTTGATCCCTCTGCAGGGAGCGGCATTTTTTTGCCACCGTCCTCAGAAGGAAGCACGATCGAACCGCCTGAAAATTCAATAATCCGACGCTGTAAGTCAGCTAATCGTTCCAGGTTGCGCTGATCGCTCTGTAGTTTTTCTAACTGCCCCCGCATCGTGAATAAACGCTGTTGGGCATCAACTAGAGCCTCATAGCCTTCTTTAATATCTTCACGTGGTAATGTTTCAAAATTGACTTGGAACTGTCGGGTATGATTGGTAACCTGCGCATGACGTTGGGCCAACCGTTCAACTTCAGCTGAGCTTTGATTAATAAGAATATCTATTTCTTTTAAATCTCGCTGGGTTTGTTCAAAATCGCTACTAATGCCTTCAAGAAAACTTTGGAAACTTAAATCCTGATCACTCATAACAATATCCTATCAGAGAAAAAGACAATTGCAACTCAATTTTTATCCAAAATCTAGTTGCAATTGCCTTTTTAGAAAATCAGGTATTTGACACAACAACACTCAAATTTTCAACTTTTAGCGGATTGGCTGGGTGATTATGAACGAGCCCCTTCTAATCGAACCCAACCGTGACGTAATGCATAAACAGCCGCCTGTGTGCGATCATCTACGCGTAATTTACGTAAAATAGCTGTCATATGATTTTTAACCGTTTGGTGGCTAATGCCTAGCTTGTAGGCGATCTCTTTATTGCTTAAACCGCGAGTAACGTGCTCTAAGATTTCCATTTCACGAGGTGATAATGGGATAAATAAATCTTCTGAGTCACTGACCAATGGACCGGCAAAACGGCCGATTTTTTGTTCAACCCAATTCATCAACTCTTCATAGCTCATTGTTTTCTCGTCAACGTAATATTTTTCATTGAAAACTGAGTAAACAACGGCGATCAAAGCTTCAGGGGTGATGTCTTTTGGACAGTAGGCTGAAGCGCCTGCGCGCAGGGCGTGGAAAACTTGTTCGGCATCATCGTAACCTGTGATCATAATCACCTTGACATCCGGTAATTGGGCTTTGATTTTTCGCGTAACTTGAAGCCCATTAATGGTGGGGAGGTTAATGTCCATCAAGATGACTTGTGGTTTAACTTCATATGCCATTTCGATGGCCACTTCGCCGTCAGCGGCTTCACCAACCACTTTGATATTGGGGTCTAAATCCATTACATCAATTAGTCCACCCCGAAATACTGGATGATCATCTACGATGAGTAAGCTAATTTCTTGTGTCACTTTTTACCTTACCTTTCTTTTTCTATTTTACTTCGCTTTACCACTCTCAAAGTGTGGATTGCTTTTGGTTGCTTTCTGTGTTGTAGAGTACTAGGAACTTTGTCAGTATAGCATGAAGATTTGAGCCATTGCAAACGAATTAGGGGGCTTCCAACAGGTAAATGGTCATGTTGTTAAGCCCATTTTCGCGGGTAAATGGGTAATTTGATGAATAAATAGGTTGAACACGGCCGTTTACGACAATTTCTTCATAAGGCCAGCCAGGTGCCGTAACGAGGTAACTGGCTGAGCTTTGCAGCACATACTCTGCTAATTCGGTTTCATTACTGATGTAAGGCACGATTTCTGGCGAGATTAAACCGGCTAAATCAAGCAACGGCCGTTCAGCAAAATACCCAATCGCGCCGATATCATGTGAGGCCAGAATCGCGTCCTCTGGCAAATTATCATCAATGTACTGCGCAATATTGACCATCTCGTTCTCAATAAAGGCAACATCTCTCGCATACGCTTGGGCACCAAAAAATAAGAATAAGATCGTTAACAGCGCATACGTCAAAATGCCGGTTTGCTTCAGCATCCACTTAAATCGTTCAGCAAGGGCGACCATTTGCCACAGCAAGGCCCAACCCGCAAAGCCATAAATTATCCATACGGGCGTCGCCGCCATCAGATAACGGCCATGTTGGAAACTTAAAGGCAATCGCCACGCATAAAGCAAAATATGTCCGCCAGCCCACAAAAGTGGAATCGTCATGTAAAGTCGTTTTTGCTGCCAATCTTGCCGCAAAGCGGTCATGCCCGCCCAAATAAGCCCCGGGAATAATAGCAGATGAGCAGCAGAGATCCCTTGCCAGCCAGTCGAGGCGCCACCAAGGCTAAAATACAACAGTTGAATAAAGCGTTGCCCAATAAATGTTTCTAGCAGAACAGCATATTCTGCCTGTTTAGCGTAAAAGGTGTTTGGCCAGATAGTACCGCTGGTGGACCAGTTAAATATAAAGTAGGGGGTCAATACGGCTGTTATCGTCACACCATAAAGCAATAAATGACGCCATCTTTTTTCAGGGCTCAACACAAGCGCCGCAAAAACGAGCAAAATCGGGAGCAAGCCATCAGGACGAATTAAGATCACAAGACCGGAAAAAACACCGATTCTAATTAATCCAACGTTCCCATCAGGTTGCGCCAAGAAACGAAGGAGCAAGCTAAGCGTATACAGTCCCATACTGGCAAAAAGAAGCGTTTCCATCCCACTGGCGGCGGCCCATATCAGTGGCCAAGTTCCTATTACGGCGACAGTTGCCCACGCCCCAACCTGCTTTTGAGTCGGCCACACCGTTTGAAACATAGAAAATGTGGCAAACCCAACTAATAGCAACGCCCCAAAGCCGAGCGCATACGCCCACCATAGATAAGGCAAGCGAAGAACATAACCAAACGCGAGCAGGAGCGTCCAAAGCGGGGAAGTTGACCCACCGCTAATGACACCCGGTATAAACTCCCAGCGACCGCTCCTAGCAAAATTCCGGGCATAAGTTTGGTGAATCCACGCGTCATCCAAGGGAAACCCAAGGGAATCAAATGAAGCGGAGACTATCAGGAAGATGCCAAAAACAAAAACGGCCGTTACTATAAAAATAAACGCTCGAGTGCGTGGCGACTGCCACCAATTACTGAATAATTTCATAAAGCTGATAATCACCCATTTGTTGTAAAAGGTTGATTTGTGGAGATGCTTGCTCCATTTGATACAAAGGGAGTAGCGGTACTGGTGTATTGGCGTCTAAAATGAGGTAGTCTACTCTAAACGCCTCCAACGCATCTAACAAAATTGGAAGCGGCTCATTGGGAATGCTAACTGCGTTCAAACCCGTATGGAAAAAGAAGTGGGGTGCGTTGCCAACCATGACGACGCTGTCGGTTGGCAACATGGTGCCTATTTCTTGATAAACGGCTGTTGCTACATCTTCTTCATTTTGCCGGGCCACAGTTAGGGCCGTAGTCATGACAAAAGCAGTCACCACAAACAGCCCGGTGAATAAGCGCATCGCCCGTTCCGGTTGCCAGTGCGGCAATCTTTTGGCAACGGCATTGACCGCTTGCTCAATGCCAACCGGCGCCATAATCATGCAAAAGGGCCATATCGCAATAGAGGAATGGAATAACCCACCTCGCATACCGGGAAAGGTGAATACGAAAGTCATGGCGACATACAAACCGATCGCATAAACGGTCCACGGCAAGACAAGCTGTCTTTTTTTTCTAAATAAAACAAACCATCCCCAAACAACGAATGGGAATAAAAAGATTAAGGAATTGATAGCAATAAAGGTTTGAATGGAAAGCGATAGTGCATCTAGGCGGGAGCTAATAATGTTGCCCCAGCCCCATTCCAGTAAATGATTGAGGTCAAAGGAACGGCCGTATGCAAACAAATCGTCATAAGTGGTCAGAAAGATTGTCTGGGTGCCGGCTGTGGGTAACGGCCGTTGCCAAATCAGCATATTTCGCACAAACCAACCGCCCATCGCCAGCAGATACCCCGCCGTCAATAAACCAGCTTCCTGCATCCAGCCGCTTTTTTTCTGCCAATGGGTTAGGAAGATGATGAAAACGGCCGTTATTAAAAATAAAAGACCATCTGCTCGGGTAAGATGTGCCAAGCCAGCCAACACCCCAGCCAATACCCAACTGTGCCATTTACCGTTGGTAACTCCAATTATCAATTGCAACAGGCAAAGGCCACCAAACCAAGCAAAGGGGGCAAACGTGGCCGGTTGATTCAGCCAACCGGCATAAAAACCACCGGCCGCCGTAAACAACGCACCGCTTAAACATTGCCATCGCTTTAACCCAAGCTGCTGGCCAATCCAATAAGCTAACAATGGCAGCAAACCACTCATGAACCAGAATGGGGCTTGTGCTGCTCGAAAAGAATCAGAAAAGAGATAGCCGCTTGCTGCCAAAAAGGACGGTAGCGGCATCCAGTAAGAGTGGCTTGGCACGGGCAATCTGGTCGGCTCATCTAAAAATTGCCAGATGATTTCCTCATTTAACCCTGCCCCCGACGCGATTTGCTGGCCATTAGTAGTGTAATAGTAGCTGTCCATATACCGCGGCAGTGGCAACTGCCACGCCCAAATCAGTTGGAACAACAACCCTACAGTTGCTACAACAGCACCATCAACGATTATCTGCTTTCGCGTCACGATGAAGCCTCTTTACGCGAATAAATTTGGGCGATATCGTCAAGGTAGACAGATTCCCAGTTTGGATGCAGTTCTAAAAGAGTATTGAGTGGACTCCCTCGCTCCATAATCACATAATCAACGTTGTAATTATCAAGTGGTTCCTCCCACGTCAAGCTGGCGTCGAACGCCTCTCTGTATTCAAATAAGAATGGATCGCCATATACATCGGCACGGCCGTCTACAAATACAGGTATATCTCGCCAAATGAGATAGCCGCCCCAGTTGTAGCTATTGTAAATCCGCGCGTTGGCTAATCCTTCATCTTCTAAAAAGTCAACCGCTGCTACTGGATACCAGCTTGTAATAGCGGCCTCGTTGTCCGAGATTTTTTGAGCAGACCACCCGATCACGCCAACGACTGCCACAAGCAAAATGATAATATTGGCAAAAGATATCAGCTGAGTTGGTTTAGGATTCGGAACCGACAGTTTTTGGCCTAATGAACTATTTTCAAGGCTAAACCAAAAATATTTACAAATGATGGGTGCAGCCACAATCGCAAATAAAGGAATATGTCGTGCTGAAAGTAAGCCCGCCGCACCTGTACCAAAAAAGAGAAGTCCATCGGTAAGAGACGGCCGTTTCTCATCCAAAATCCAGCTTAACGGCCCCAACGTGAGCATCACGACAAAAGGCCAAAAAATACCTAAATGGAAATTGGGTGAATGCCACTCCTGGATATAGGCTTGCATCGCGCGGCTTCCCAAGGTGAAGAAGGGATATATCCACAGTTCAGCCCCGTTCGGATTCAGGACCGCAGCCAAAAAGCTTAAAAAGGTGACAATGCCCAAATAGCGAATGTCGGTCCAGGCTAACGGCTCTGCCCGCTCACTTTTAAACCAGCGGTCAAGAACGGCACCGCCAACATAGCATGCCAGAAGCACAACGCCGAGCAGATAGCCGCTGTGTAGGTTAGCCCAAACAGCCGTTAGTGGCACCAACCACCACAGCAATCGCTTTCGCTCGGGGTTCTTTTTATATTGAGCAACAATCCACACGAAGAGAGCTGTGAGCAGGAGATTAAATATTTGAGGCCGCGCCCCCCAAACGATAGCAGACGTAATTGCGGAAAGAACAACCACAAAGCCTGCTAGATACGGCCGTCCCGCGCAGCTCAAATACAAAATCCAGTAGGTAAGCGTAATCAGTAGGGCAAACCCAACCATCAAACCCGGCAAACCAGCTGCTGAATAAATCAGCCACATCAACACCTCAGAAAGCCATTCATGTGTAATCCAAACGTGGTTAGGAACCGTAAAGGAAAAAATATCCTGATGGGGAATGCCGTTTTGAAGAATATAATCGCCTGTTTTGAGATGCCACCAAAGATCGGGGTCTAGCGTTTCCCGAATCGACATACCAAAGAGCGACACAATAAAAAGCAGAACAAAAAGCCGCTTAACGCTCATATACCTTAATCTTACCTGATTTCTAAACGAAATAATTGTACTTAACCTAGTACCATCGGGGGCTTACACGGTTGCTTTCTTTTAGTGGAATAGCGTTAAAGGGACGGGAAAAAGGATGGAGCATTTCAGCTAGTCAGCATTTCAGCCCTCGGCCCTTCTTTTTTTCTTCTCTATTTAGGTAGATATTTTAAAAATAAATGTGGCGCAAAGTCAGACAGGCTGATATTGGGCGGGTCAATCAATAAATGGGTGGGGGCAAAGTTTAACTAGCTGAAACGCTTACCAGCTAACTGGCTAAAAAACTGGCTAGCTCTCCGGCTTCTGTGCATAAGCGGTAAATAGATCGCCAAAGCTGATAGGAACGGCCGTTTTGCCAATCCCCAGCCCATTAATTACGCCAGAGGCCACTTTACCAAGCCCTTCATGCCAAGCAGTGACGCGGGTGCCTAAATAGCTCAACGTCAGGTAACGACTTTGAATACCCGACCATTTCACCTCAAAGCCATTCTTTTCCAGCATTTGTTTCATGGTAGTTTGGCTAAAGTAATGAATATGCATGTCCATATACCACGGCCAGCGAGCCTTTAACAATTTGGCAGCAAGACTATCGACATCCATCGTGTGAACAACCAGCCAGCCTCCTGGCTTGAGCCGCGCATATGCCTTCGCCATTTCACCTGAGGGATCATCAACATGCTCAATCACATCCCACATCGTAATGACGTCAAACGTTTTGCCGTCTAGCTCCGGGGAATCTTGGGTTCCACAAATAATGGGTAGGCCTTCTTCCTTCGCTTCGGCTGATGCCCAGCTTGAGGGTTCTACACCCATAGCGTCCCAACCGCTTTTGAGAGCCGTATCAACAAAGATACCCACATAAGCCCCCACATCGAGCAAAGAACGGCCGTTTGCCTCACCTACATATCGCTCCATTGCCTGCAAATGTTTTGAAAAGGTCAGCTCACGTCCCTGTCGCTCCACAACATAGGTGGCATCTTCTACCGCCCCATACGCATCAATCAGTCGCTCATTTGACCAGCGTGGATTAGCATAAATGTAATCACAAGTTTTACACTTCACGATTTGGGCATGAGAACCGTATCCGACACTCGTACAGCGAAACGCATCTGGGCTTAACGCATCAAAATCTTCAATGGAGGCCGGCAAATGCACTGTCCAATCATCTTGACCGCATAAATTGCATAAAACAGGAACAACTGTTTTTTGTTGACTCATACTCATATTTAATGCTGTGAAACAGGAACCGTCGGCTTGCGTGGTTCACCCCCACGTAAACGACGGAAAAACAAACGGGCAACTGTGTACTGGGCTTTAATCACTTCATTTTTAGAAATTTTAGTCGTACCTTTGCGCCGATCCTCAAAAATAATGGGCACTTCACCAACCTGCCAACCGCGACGCTGACACAAAAAGAGCATCTCTACCAAAAATGAATAACCACTTGAAAAAATATTATCAAGCGGAATCGATTCTAAAACTTCGCGACGATATAAACGAAAACCGGCCGTGGCATCACGGGCTTGCAAACCCAGTAACGAGCGGGCAATCAAATTTGCGCCTTTACTCAACAATACACGTTTCCACGTACAGTTTTTGGCCCCACCACCCAGAACATAACGAGATCCAATCACAACATGTTTCTGCTTTGAAAGCTCAATCATGTCGGGAATATATTTTGGATGATGTGAAAAATCGGCATCCATGGTCATGATACGATCAGCACCAATTTCAAGCGCTCTTTTAAAACCAGCAATATAAGCAGTCCCTAACCCCATTTTACCTGGTCGATGAACACATTGAACTCTATTGGGATGTTTCTCTGCCAAACTGTCCACCATATCGCCTGTGCCATCAGGAGAGTTATCATCTACAACAATAACCCCGACTTGCTTTGGTAACCCCAATAATTGTGAAATCAAATCATCAATATTGTCAGCCTCATTATAAGTAGGCACAATAACGTAGGCATCCATTTTTTGATTAACCATACAAACATCTCCAAACTCAAGTGAATCACGCAAAAGCTAATTTTTCTATAATTCACCTGCTCTCATAGAATCATCGGGATTCTAAGTTGAGCATTGTATCGATATTCCAGATTTCTGACAATCATTACAAAGACCCACCTCAAAATAATTGAAGTTCGGGTAAAATAGAGGCAATTAGTCTACCGTTCCATGTAGCTAACAAATTGCTTTTACCATAATTAATGGCTATCCTCTTCCTTAGTGAATCGAAAATTTTTACCAACGTCTATTCTAAATGGCCTCTTTCCGTTTACTTAATTACACCAAATTATAAGCAAGCAGCATCTTTGTCTCAGTTATGTAAAAACCAAGAAGTATCTTGAAAAAGAAGTGCTGAATATTTAGTTTTCGCCGACTGAATTTCACATTTCCAACCTATTTATTTTAAGGCATGTTGTGGAATTCAAATATGTGGAGTACAAAAAGCACCTTGATTGAAACTTCGGAAACGTACGATAAAAGCTTCTGACCTATTGATTAGTGAGATTTTCCTACTGGCTAATTTTCGAAAAGAGATTAATTTTAATTCATGAAATTTTCTAACATTCAAGCATTTTTTTTTGACCTAGATGGCACCCTTCGTATTCCAACACCTTCCCCCGTAGATGCCTTTATTGAAATTGCAAAGACCCTAAATATACCTATATCCGATAAAATTGAACGGAAGGTAAAGCTCTGGGCCTTTGAATTTTGGGCCCAAGACAAACGTATCAAAGAGGAGATGGATCGATTAGGAATGGCCCAATTTTGGATATATTATTCAGGATTGCTATTAGACCAAGTTGCTCCGGCAGAAAACAGTTTAGAGCGCGCAAAATATATCAGCAATTGGTTTCAGAATGAATATAAGCCACACGACCAGTTGGAGTCTACCTGCTTAAACACCTTATTTTACTTAAAAGAGCAAGGTTATTTATTAGGCCTGATTTCAAATCGGGAATCACCTCTTGATAAAGCCGTTGAGCAGCTTGGATTAGATGGGATATTTGACTTTACGCTAGCCGCTGGGGAAATAGGTATTTGGAAGCCTAATCCCACAATATTCTGGCACGTGCTGTCATTTTTCCCCCATTTATCCCCAAATCAATGTGTTTATGTCGGCGACAACTATTTTGCAGACTCAATTGGAGCTCAGACTGCTGGCCTTTTACCGATCACATTTGACCCAGAATTTATTTATGATTCAATAGATTCGATAAGAATTCAGAAATTGGAAGAAATTATTCCGTTAACAATCGGCAAAATACCCGAAAATTGGTAATTACTCTCATTGAAAATTGGCATTCTCTCTCGAAATCCTCACTTGTACAGCACCAAAAGGCTTGTCGAAATGGGTGTCAAACATGGGCATCGCGTTCAAGTCGTTGATACACTCTCGATTATTGTTGACCTTACTTCCCACAGTCCAGACAATCTCATCAAGGTTTTAAACAGACGTCCACCCGTTTTTGGGGCATCAGCTTGGGGTATGTCTTCGCAGGCAGTCCGATATCTTCCCCCTTTTGACGTGGTTATTCCTCGTATTGGCACGACGATCACAGATTATGGTTTGGCAGTTGTGCGGCAGTTTGAATATCGGGGGGTCTTTGTCACAGCTTCGTCGCTGGGGATTTCACAATCTCGAGATAAATTAGCGAGCTTACAATTGATGAGTCATAAAGGTTTACCTGTCCCCAAAACGGCCGTTATTGAGCGAGAGGAATCATTGGGGGTAGCCATGCAAATTGTGGGCGGTCCCCCAGCTATCATGAAACTAAGCCACGGCACGCAGGGACGTGGCGTTATTTTAGTGAAAAATATGGCAACGGCCGTTGCTGTTTACCAAAAGCTACGCAACACAAATAATCAAATCTTGCTGCAGGAATTTTTGCCCGAGGCAGAAGGCAAAGACACCCGTGTGATCGTTGTAGGGGATCAATGTGTCGCCGCCATGCAGCGCGAAGCACCGCAGGGTGATTTTCGTTCAAATTTACATCTGGGAGGAACGGCCGTAAAGATAAAGCTAACTCAAGAGGCAAAAGACATCGCCCTTGCGGCCACAAATGCTCACGGCCTTCAAGTCGCTGGGGTTGATATCATTCATTCCAATCGGGGCAGTCTAATCCTTGAAGTCAACTCCTCTCCTGGCTTAGAGGGCATTGAAAAAACTTCTGGGCAAAACGTCGCTAAATCAATCATTCAGTATATCGAACAATCAATCTAAGAAGTTATGTGAAACGAAGTTCCTGCTTTGAATAAATCGACGGCTATAAACTTCTTTCCTCGAGGTTCCGAAGCGTTTATCTAACTTGTTTTTCAATTTAGAAACTTCGGAACACTTAAGCGCCATCCTCTTCATCAAAGTCAAGATTAAGCAACCCTTTTTCACGGGCTTCTTCGATCGACATGCCGGTCATTGTAGTAGGCGCCGGTGTCTCATCAAGCGATGCATCATCCCAAAAAGAATCTAAGTCAACTTCCTTACTGTCTGACGCAAATAAAGCAGCCAATTCACTTTCACTGGCTACAATTTGATCCAATTGTAGCGTCGGTAGCGGCTCAGGTTCACTAGGCGGGAAAATCGGAGGGGCTTGAACCGGCTCAGGTGTTTTTTCAGCAATCGTGGGTAGTTCCGGTTCAAGCATCGTCAACAAATCATCATCGATTGGAGCTTCAACCGGTGTTTCGATAGTCAACATCACTTGCAAGTCACTAATCGCTCTTTGCGTAAACACCCAAATCGTCCCAATTCGGCCACGACGGGCTGTGGCGTCAAAGAAGAGGGTCAAAAAGTGCGTTTCACCAATATTCGCACAATATAGTTCGATCTGCTCACCGGCATGATATTGCAGCGTGAACGGCTCCTTTGTACCAAGACGTTCAGCTAAGGCATAGCTATCATTGATATTTCGGGCAATGATTTTGGCAAGAGGAGGTAGGTCCAATCTATGAGAGCCTGTTGAATAGAGCAAATCCCCTTCGTTTGTGGCAAGCATTAACTGAATGGACCCAGTATCAGTCTTCAATGTATCTAAGCGCTTGATCACGTTTTTGGAAATACCCTGGGTTGTCGGACTATCAGAAACAGCAGCCTGTTGGGGTGCTTCTCCGTGGAGAGCCATATGAACGGCCGTTAATACATCATCTGTGTCCAAAGGTTTCTCAAAATATTTCAAAACATTAAGTTCTGATGCTTCCTTTCGACCTTGATCAGAACTGTAAGCCGTAATCATAATAACCGGCGTGTCTTGCTGAGTTCGGCGCAGTCGACGAATAAAATCAAAACCGCTCATGCCAGGCAAGCGTACATCACTAATCACCAAATCAAACTTCGTGCGCATAATCTCAAGCATGCCTTCCTCAGCAGAGGGGACGGCTCGCACCTCACAATCCTGATTTGATAACTCCAGCATAGAGCGCAAAAACTCTAGCATTTCAAAATGATCATCGACAACTAAAATCTGTTTTGCATCAGCCATTACGGAACTCTCAATATTTATTCAGCCATATAGGTAGAAAAAGAAGGTCTATAAAATAAAACCCGAAGCATTTTTGCTAGCATCATATCTTATAAACAAATTGATACTCTAAACCAATTCGTCGTGTGCGCTCAAATATTATACTCAATAAAGAAGAGCAACAAAAAAGCCCACTTTCGCGGGCCAAATCTCCTGTGTTCAAGATTGTGCATATGTTAATCATTTTCCGCACGCATCATCTTATCAGCAGTTAATTTGCTGGCCCCTTCCTCACCTGTTTCAAGAAGCCAGCAGGCCGCATAATGCTCGCCTCCATAATCCTTAAATGGTGGCTCATCTCGTGAGCACTTGTCAAACGCTAAGGGGCATCGTGTATGAAACCGGCACCCCGTTGGGGGGTTCAATGGGCTAGGTACATCCCCTTCCAAAATAATCCGCTGTCGTACCAACGTTGGGTCAGGAATAGGGATCGCCGACATCAGCGCCTGTGTATAGGGATGAAGTGGATTGTTATAAAGTTCAGCACGCTCAGCCATCTCCATCATCTTACCTAAATACATCACGCCAACGCGATCTGAGAAATGCTCAACAACGCTTAAATTATGCGCAATAAAAAGGTATGTAAGCCCAAAATCCTTTTGCAGCTCTCGTAAAATGTTTAAAACTTGAGCTTGGATCGACACATCTAGCGCTGAAACAGGTTCATCACAGACAATAAATTTCGGCCGTAACGCCAGCGCCCGAGCAATTCCAATACGCTGCCGCTGGCCACCAGAGAATTCATGCGGATAGCGTCGAGCATGATCGGCACGCAGTCCTACACGGATCAACATCTCAACAACGATATCGTACCGCTCCTGACTATCCTTATTTGTATGAACACGAAGCCCTTCAGCAATGCTTTCACCAATTGGCATTCTTGGATCAAGCGAAGAGTATGGATCTTGAAAAATAATTTGAATGCTGCTGCGGATCTTTTTAAGCTCGGATGCATTCAAATTGAAAAGATTTGCTCCATCAAAAACGACAGACCCAGATGTAGCCGGTAATAAACGTAATATGGTGCGACCAATTGTAGTTTTTCCACAGCCAGATTCACCAACGAGTCCAAAAGTCTCACCTTCGTAGATAAAGAAAGAAACATCATCAACAGCCTTGACCCAAGCACTAACCCGCTGTAGCAGCCCCGAACGTATGGGAAAATATTTAACTAAATTATTGACTTCAACGAGAACTTTTCTTTTGCCTGTTTCTAACTTTTCAGCCACAACAAATGTCCTTCGTTTATTCGTCCTCATATAGCCAACAACGAACCCAATGTTCTGGCCCCATCTGCTTTAAAAGCGGCTCCTCTTGAGTACAAATCTCCAGATGATTCTCAATTCGAGCTAAGCATCGAGAGGCAAACTTACAGCCTTGCGGCAGGCTGATTAAATTAGGCACAGATCCAGGGATCGACGTCAATTCTTTTTCTGCTTGTCCTAGCACGGGGGTCGACCCAATTAAAGACTCCGTATAAGGATGATATGGGTTAGCAAAAAGCGATTTAACTGGCGCTTCTTCAACCACTCGTCCAGCATACATAACCATCACCCTATCGCACATTTCAGCGACAACCCCGAGATCATGTGTGATTAAAATAATTGAAGTGTCCATTTTGGATTTCAAATTACGCATCAAATCCAAAATTTGAGCTTGAATAGTCACGTCTAAAGCCGTTGTTGGCTCATCCGCAATCAGCAATTCCGGCACACAGGCCAAAGCCATAGCTATCATCACCCGTTGAGCCATGCCCCCTGACATTTCATGAGGAAACGCCTTAACGCGTGAATTTGGTTCTGGAATTCCCACCATGCTAAGTAATTCCACGGCTCGCTTAGCACCGGCTTCTTTACCTAGATCTTGATGAATAAATAATACTTCGGATAGTTGTTCACCCACCCTAAAAACGGGATTCAGACTACTTTGAGGTTGTTGAAAAATCATGGAAATACGATTCCCACGAATGTTTATCATTTCATTTTCAGATAAATCTAGTAGATTCTGGTTATCAAAGATGATCTGGCCTTCAACAATTTTACCTGGCTGCCCCACCAAACGCATAATTGAGAGGGATGTAACGCTTTTGCCACAGCCGGACTCACCCACAATCCCCATGACTTCCCCTCGTCTTACTTTTAAATCTACACCATCAACTGCCTTTACAACCCCTGACTCAGTAAAAAACTGAGTCTTTAAACCCTTGACTTCTAAAATCAAGTCATCATTGACATCATTCTCCACGATTGTCGCCTCTTGCAGACATCCTCAGCCCTAAGCGATCCTCTCTCTGATAACAGAGTAGTGTTTTTTATTAAAAAGAACGCTTAGGGCATTGTAATTGTGGCTTATAACTTGAGGCGAGGATCTAATGCATCTCGTAAACCATCACCTAAATAATTAAAAGCAAGCACCGTAAAGAAGATAAAAAATCCTGGAATCAATGCTTTCCAAGGAGCAGTAAACATATCTTTCTGAACATCTTGAAGCATATTGCCCCATGTGGCAACTGGCTGTTGAATGCCAAAACCTAAAAAGCTCAAAGCGGATTCAACCAAAATAACGCCACCCAGGCCTAAGGTCGCACTAACAATGATTGGTGGTAGTGCATTTGGCATCATGTGACGAATAATAATTTTCAGATCAGACATGCCCAATGCTTTTGAGGCTTCAGTAAACTCTTGATTACGCAAACTTAGAACCATCCCGCGAGACAAACGACAGGCGCCAGTCCAACCTAAGATGGCAAGAATCATGATAATGACAAAAGCCTGACTCCATTCAATAGGTAAAAATGGAATTTGGAAGTCACGTAAGATCGAAGAAAGAACGAGAAGAATTGGCAAGCTCGGTAAGATGATAATAAATTCAACAATTCGCTGAATCAGGCTATCAACCCACCCTCCAAAATAACCCGAAACTGCTCCAATAAAAGTGCCAAACGATTGGGCAGTTAATGTCACAGTAAAGGCAATAACCAATGATAAACGTCCAGCCACAAGCAAGCGGAATAAAACATCTCTCCCAAGCTCGTCTGTACCTAACCAATGCTCAGCTGATGGTGCAGCATTTCTTGAAACAAGGTCTTGTCCATCACGGCTGTAAAAAACCTCTTCACCTTTGGATACGTTAAAATAGGTTTGGCGACGTAAAATTTCTGGTCCAACAACGACCAATGTAATAAGAAACAGTAATCCAAACAGACTAATTGTAGCTAAGCGGTGACGCAGCAGACGCTTCCAATAAGTAACAATTAAGGCCTCGGGTTTTTCTGTTAATAAAGCGTCAGCTTGTAATGAATCAACATCAATTTTAGCAACAGTCATTTCGTTCTCCGGTTTATGTGAGAAAGACAGGACGTAAAGTAATCTACGTCCCATCTATAAGCTACATTTTTATTCAAATCGAATTCGTGGATCAACAACGGTATACAAAATGTCGCCGACCAAAGTCGCAATTACAACCAGAATGGCATTGAGGAACAGGAACGCTGTCACAATAGGCCAATCATCGCGGCCAAGAGCGTCGATATAGAGGCGTCCCATACCTGAATAGTTAAAAATAGTTTCAGTTACAACTGCACCACTAAAAATGTCAGGAATCTGGAAAACAACAATTGTAATTAAGGGAATCAATGCATTGCGGGCGGCGTGCTTCACAATCACTAGTCGCTCTTTTAACCCTTTTGCTCTTGCTGTGCGAACATAATCTTGGCGCAGTACCTCTAGCATCGAAGAGCGCATAAAGCGGCTCCAGCCAGCTAAATAAAGCAAAGTTAATACAGAAACAGGCAACACCAAATGAATCCATCGGTCTGCTAGTGAACCTGGCTCAATATTTAAGACATCCTGAATGCTTCCATCAAGAACCCGGGTCGTATACACATCTCCAGTCGGGAAGAATACCCATCCTTGCTGTTGGAAAGTGATACCAAACAAAATGATGACGAGAAGTGCGAACCAGAAAACGGGCATAGCAAGGCCGAAGAAGCTAAATGTAGTCACGACATAGTCCAACACAGAATATTGTCGTACCGCAGAAATGATACCGATAGGAATGGCAATTACTAACGAGATGACGGTCACTGATGTCATTAGGTAAACGGTATTTTTGATTCTACCTTGGATAATACCCATAACCGATTGACCTTGGGCCAATGACCAAGATTCACCAAAATCACCCCTTAAAATACCACGTTTACAGGGGGTCAGCTGCGGATCACCGGAAAAATCAGCATTGGTACCACCAGCATTTTGACAGGTAGGGGTTTGATAATCAGTCCAAGTGCCAGTAAAAATCAATTTCTCATTTAGATCAGGGTTGCCAATGGCGTTACCAACTTCATCAACCCAGTCTTCACCAATCACCCAAGTTAGATACGAAAGAATAAAAGGTTGATTTAAGCCGAGTGTAGCTTCAAGCCTTGCTTTATCTTCCTCACTGAAGCGATCTTTTTCATCTGCCGCTAAATTTAGCCCAGATAGTGGCCCGCCAGGAACAGCTCGTAGTAGTAAATTGATTGCAATTGTCGCAAAAATTACGACAATGATCATTTGAAATGCTCTTCGTATCAAATAGTTTGCCATGCAGCGCCTCCGGAAAAATAAGTGTCACGTGTCAGTTTCTAAATGTCACGCTTTTTACATGATTTTACTGAATTAAATTTAAATAATTGCTTTCGATTAAACTAACTTTTTATTTGCTCCCACCCGCATTTTAACAAATGGCGCTTCACTTTACGAAAACCGTAACAAAATAATAATAATTGGAGAAAAAAAAGTGGTGACCCTGCTCTTGCAGAGCCACCACTTTAATCTTTAGCCTATTGGCTTATCGATCGAGATCGATTTCGTACATGTTGTAGAGTTCTGAGTTCTGTGTTGGGTCAACACCGAAGTTCAAAACGTCTGTACGAGCAGCCGCAACTTTCAAGCGGAGGAACAACGGAATTACAGGTACTTCTTGGCTGAAGATAACTTGTGCTTCTGCGTGTCCTTCTGAGTAGTCAGCGGTTCCAGGTAGAGCACCACGGGCGCGGTTACAAGCGAGGTCGTAAGATTCGTTGACCCAACCAGTGTTGCTTGCGTTACCCCAACCACCAAAGGTTGTACCTTCGGTATAGTGGTCTGGGTTAACTTCGTCTTCTGGACCAGTTACAGCGTCAGAGGTGTACAAACCACAGCTAGGTTCAACGCCTGTTAACCAAGCGAACTCACCAAGGTCAAAGCGACGACCGAACAATGGGCCATCAGGACCGTCAGCGAACCATTCAGAAGCTGGGAGGTAGTACAATTCAACGTCGATACCACATTCAAGCATGTTTTCTTTGAAGATTTGGGTCAATTGTTGACGCATTTCGTTACCAGTGGTTGTACCAAGGGTAATCGCAAATGCTGTTCCAGTGGCGCTATCTTCGCGGATGCCATCGCCATCACCATCAACGAAACCAACTTCGTCAAGGAGAGCGTTAGCTGCTTCAACATCAAATGGCCATTCGGTCAACCCTTCTGGATAGAGAGGGTGAACGCTTGGGATGTAGCTGTGGATAACTTCTGAGCGACCGAAGAGGATATTGTCAACCATTGATTGACGATCTGTACACATGGTCATTGCTTGACGTACGCGCACATCTTCGAACCAGTCTGGACGGCCAACGCCATCACCGTAGTCGCCGTAGCTGTTGATACCAAAGTCAATGTGTTCAAATACTGTACCGGTTTGGAAGTAAGGTGTTAACAATCCACTTGATTCAGCTTCAATCAAGAATGGAGATTGGTCAGCGCCCATACCATCTTGGGTACCAATGTCACAAGAACCTGAGAGCAATTGAGCGATCAATTGGTTGGTATCAGGGATGAATTTGTAGGTTACGCTATTCAAAGGAACAGCACCTTCGTAGTAGAATTCGTTCGGGCTCAGTACGATGCTATCGCCAGCAACCCATTCGTCAATCTTGTAAGGACCATCACCAATTGGGGTACGGCTTGATTCTTCTGCTTCGAGAAGTTCAGCGGCTGAGAATCCACCCAAGTGATGTTCTGGCAATGGTTGCCAGAT
>JBCCFD010000031.1:0-31767 GCA_039029915.1 Chloroflexota bacterium | reverse complement strand
TTGTCTCAATCAAGCATAAAACGTATTGGAAACTCATGAATCTTCTTACCCAACCCTTTATCAAAAAATTTGAAAATGCCAATCGAATATTATTAGCTGGAGCCGGAGGAGGATTTGATATCTTTTGTGGTCTCCCCTTATTTTTCAGCCTGCTCGAAGCCGGAAAAACCGTCTTCCTGGCTAATCTTTCGTTTACAGATCTACAAGCATTCCAAGGGGAATGGCTTACTCCAACCATGATGAAAGTTACCCCGGCTACGCGCGGATTGAAAGGGCTTTACTTTCCAGAATGGTACTTAACCCAATGGCTAGCAAAACAGGGATTAGACACACCAATTTATTCATTTGAGAAACAAGGGGTGCTGCAACTTCATCACAATTACCAGTTTCTGCAAGAAAAATTAGAAATTGATACTATTGTTCTGATTGATGGCGGAACAGATAGCTTGATGCGTGGCGATGAAGACGGCCTTGGCACACCCGGTGAGGATTTTGCCTCTATTGCTGCGGCTGCTTCAATTGATATCTCAAATAAGATGCTGGTTTGTTTGGGGTTTGGGGTCGATCATTTTCACGGTGTTTCCAATGATTTAAGCTTGGCAACCATTGCTGAGTTTACCCAAACCCAGCAGTTTCTGGGTAGTCTATCTTTACTCGATAGCATGCCAGAGGTGCAAAAATATCGTGAGGCGGCTGAATATACATTCACACAAATGCCTCAAAATGTCAGTATTGTGTCAAGTTCAATTTTATCCGCCATAAGCGGTTATTATGGTGATCATCATGCCACTCAAAGAACACAGGGCAGCAAATTGTGGATTAACCCATTAATGGCAATGTACTGGTTTTTTGACCTCGAAGGGGTTGCCAAACGAAATATCTTGATTGACCAGCTTTATTTAACCGATTATTTTATGCAAATCATCCGTACCATTACCATTTTCCGTCGCACTCAGCTTCAAAAGCTGATAAAAAGGGATTCAATTCTAGACTGATAGGGGAACAAAAAGCACAACAATCAATTAGTTTGGTGAAAATTTTTTGTTCTCCTGAAAATGGTTCATACCTTTCTTTATGTTCCTAAGAGAAGTTTTTGTGAATGACATAGGAGTCAAATTTTGATAAAAGAGCTTGTCAAACAAGGGTTGAAAAAATTCGGCCTTGAACTTCGAGCGCTTAATAGCCCTACTCGGTCATTTTCCAATGCCGTGGCTCAACTCAAGAAAGAAATTTACCCTCAAACCATCATCGATATTGGCGTGGCGGAAGGAACGCCGGACCTTTATGAGCAGTACCCCAACCATCCTTATTTGCTGGTTGAGGCCAATCCTGCTTATCAACCAGCCCTTGAATCACTCCAAAAGCAGTTGAATGCCATTGTGGAAACGGTTTTCTGTGGCGAAAAAAAGGGTGAAACAGCGTTTAATATTTATGAGGACCCGAGAAAATCATCCTCATATGAGATTTCGAGAAATTTAACCTTGAAAGAACAAAAGACGGTTCCAGTAGAAACACTCGATAGCTTAATAGAAAAACATGCCCTAACTGGGCCGTTCTTGTTAAAAATTGATGTTGAAGGCGCAGAGATCGATGTGATTAAAGGAGCAACTCAAACATTGCAAGCTTGCGAGGCTATTATTGCTGAAGCTTCCATTTTACCTAAGCTCAAAGATGGTCCAGAGTTTGCTGATTTGGTTACCACTTTACATGCCAAAGGGTTTTCGGTATTCGATATAGCCGCCGGAAGCAATCATCAGCAATCAGGGAAACTTCTTCAGGTTGACCTCATCTTTGTAAAAACAGAGGCAAAATTCCGGCAAATCAATTGAAATGGGTGAAACAAAGCTCCTGCTTTGAATAAACAACCGTTAAAAGCTTCGCTTCACCGAGTAATTTTTACATCTGCAGTCTGTTTTATTTCAAAGTATTTTGTAAAATTTACATAAATAAGAAGCATGGCTAACATCTTTACAATTTAATTTATAAAATCTATACTCAATCCATTCCAATCAAAGTGCTAGGAGATTAAATGGAACCAGCCCAATTACAACAAATTCATCAAGTTTTACGACAAGAAGCGAATAAGACGCTGGTGGGTCTTGAAGAGCCATTTGAGCTTCTAACCATCGCATTATTAACCGGGGGACACGTCCTCTTGGAAGGGGTTCCGGGAACCGCCAAGACCTTAATGGCAAAAACGTTAGCCCACCTTGTAGAAGCTAAGTTCAAGCGGATTCAATTCACTCCAGACTTGATGCCATCAGATATTTTAGGAACGTCTGTTTTTGATATTTCTAGCGGTCAGTTTTATTTAAAGAAGGGTCCAATCTTTACGCAAATCCTTTTAGCTGATGAAATTAACCGTGCCCCTGCCAAAACACAGTCCGCCTTGCTTGAGGCGATGGAGGAGCGGCAAATTAATTTGGAGGGGACACACTATGAACTTGAACGGCCGTTTATGGTCATCGCCACCCAAAATCCACTCGAATACGAAGGGACCTACCCTCTTCCCGAAGCGCAACTCGATAGGTTCTTGTTCAAAATCATCGTGCCCTATGCCGATTTAGAAACCGAAATTGAAGTGCTGCGACGCACGCACCAAGGATTTGACGCCCACAATATTGCCTCGTCTGGCTTAACTGCCAAACTGCCCACCAAAGCATTTAGCACTGTTTTAGACGCCATTCAGTCAGTCAAAGTAGAAGAAGGCATCTTAAGCTATATAGCTCAAGTCGCGGCAGCCTCGCGCCAGTCTCCCGATTTAACACTGGGAGCCAGCACTCGCGCGACGACCCACGTTTTGCGCTCAGCCAAAACCTACGCTGCCCTGCAGGGGCGAGATTATGTGACACCTGATGATGTGAAGGTGGTCACACCGCCTGTTTATCGTCATCGCGTCATTTTAAAACCAGAAGCTGAAATCGAAGGGTTAACCCCAGATTTAGTCATTCGGCGCCTCTTGGGCCAAGTTGAAGTTCCCCGATAATTCATGCAACCAACACCGCGCGGTTTACTCCTCCTGCTGTTTGCAACCCCTTTGCTGGCAGCAGGCCAATGGCTCCCAATTTTGCAATGGGTCGGTCTGGCGCTGATCGTCCTGCTGCTGATTGCCTTTTATTTTGATTGGCAACAGGCAGGCGATGGAAACGGCCGTTTTCAAATTGAACGAATTCACGATGACAAGTTAAGCCTCGGCGCAGACAATCACGTTCAAATCAATATTTATAATCGAAGCGGTCGGTCAGCCAGAATTTGGTTGCGAGATGAACCACCTGACGAATTCAGAATCAGTCAGCGTGTATTCGAGGCCCAAATTAAGCCCCGGCAATCTTTTTCAGCTCAATATACTGTCTATCCACTAAGGCGTGGTGATTATGAGTTTGGTAAGCTCAATTTGCGCTGGCAGGGTCCAGCTGGGCTCATGATCCGGCAGGAAAGGTTTGATTTTGAGGGTCCCGTCAAGGTTTATCCCAACCTGATTGATGTACGCCGATACGACTTATTCCTCAAGAAAAATCGACTTCAAGAGCTAGGGCTTCGCAGCACGCGCCAATTTGGGGAAGGATCAGAATTTGAGCGCCTGCGCGAATATACGCCAGATGACGAATACCGTCGGATCGATTGGAAAGCCACGGCTCGGCGGCATCGCCCTATTACGGTTGAGTTTCAAACGGAGCGTAGCCAAAACGTCATTGCCCTTCTAGACATCGGGCGCATGATGCAAAGCCCCGTTGATGAGATTGCCAAGCTCGATTATGTCGTCAATGCAGTCCTTCTTTTAGGGTATGTGGCGACAGGAAAAGGGGACAAGGTCGGTTTAATGACATTTGCTGATAATGTGGTGCAATATCTTAATCCCAAACAGGGGCGCGGCCAGTTTTATCGCATGTTGGAACTGCTTTATGGCATCGAACCCCAGCCTGTTGAGCCGAACTACCAGCAAGCGTTGAGTTATCTGTCAGCCAAACAGCGCAAGCGGTCGCTCGTTATTCTTTTTACGGATTTGAGCGGCGGGGTCAGCATGCAATCTTTAGTGGCTAATATATCCCTTCTCGCCAAACGAAGCCTGCCGCTTGTTGTTACAATTAGCGATCCTGAAATTGTGGCCTCAGCTGAGCAAATTCCAGAAGATTCATTAGGCGCCTATCAAAAAACGGCCGCTGCACAGCTTTTAGACGAACGAAAAATAATCCTCGATAATTTACGCCAGCAGGGCGTTCTAACCCTCGATGTACCGGCCAATCGGCTTTCAATCGCCGTTATCAATCAGTACCTCTCCCTAAAGGCTAAGACATTACTTTAATATTCTAAGCTCTAATAAATAGGCGCTTCGCCTTTTCACCTTGTCACATCTTCAAACCAACCTCTCAATTGTTCTATTTTGTTATCCAGTAGGGGTTGCGTAGGCTTGCCAGTGGGGAACGAACCAGTAATGGGAGGCGGACTTTTTTACCATAACCCTATTCTTATTGTAGTGAACTCAATTTCATAATTAGTCGGTCTGGCAATTCTGTAGGATAATAAGATGAATCAAGCTTATCATCACAAGGCACCTATAAAAGAGTCCGTTGCCCAGCTTCTCCCACACACTTTTAAGGTCAATCACGGCTCTTTTTCACAAAAACATCTTTTTCAAGAAAGGAAAAGACGTCTATTGCGCGACGAAGCAGTTCTAAGAGCATTCTATAACACACCTGCTGCATTTTTACAGCGATATCAACAGCTGATGCAACTGGCGGGGAAAAACCCTGAATCTGCTTTTCCAGAGGGAACTTGGCAATTTTACGTTGATTATGCACTGCGAGAAGATACGGCGCGACATGCCTGTGAAACACGTGGCTTCCAAGAAGCCATCCGCACGCAGCGCTTGCCGCTAAATCCAATTGACCGCATTACGACTTGGGTCTTAACGGTTGTAGATTGCCTTCAGCAATACCCTCAACTGCTTGAGAACGAGTGGCGCGAAAGGGTTTACACGCATACCCTTCAAGAAATCTCATACAATCCAGACCACAACAACATCTACCGGCGCTGGGAAAAACAACGGCCGTTTGCTATTCGCTCCGATCAAGCAGCAACCGTTGATTATCCAACCTATCGGCGACAGCGGTTCGATCAATTTTTTGCCACTATCCTAAGCAGCTTACCAGACCCCACTAGAAGGGATTGGCAAAACGCTATCGATGAAGCAACCAAAAAAGAGCTGGCTGCTTATCAAAATCAGCTCAACATTTTAGCTTACTTAAAACCAGCTCAATTTGGCGAAGAACGCATCCCCATTTCCATTGAAGATGCCAAAATTGGCCTTATTATCCGAGGCCATTATTATGTTTTATCTGCCTGCCAGTATGGAACAAGCGATCCGATAGAGCCCGAAGATGTGCGCAACGTAGTGGCAGCAATTATCAACAATCCGCCCTCAATCCCGCCCACACCTATTTCTTCCATTGTGCGAATCAAGCGAATTGCCCTTCAAGATTTACGGCCAAAGCTTTCTGACCGTTTTCAACAGGCGTGGACTCAAATAGAAAACGTGCCCATCTGGATAAATTTAGACGAAGAGCATCACAATCAACCTTTGGCACATTTGCGGCAAGGGGAGCGAGGCTTGGGAAGCCATGCCTTAACGATCTTTGATAACGGGAAAACATCTGTTTTTGATTTATCACACATCTTTTTTGATGGCATCTGGGGCGCATCTTTAGCGGAGATTTTAACAAACCAGGCCATTCGCTGGGCCAAGCGATTAATTAGGATTCCACATACACCAGCCCACACGAAACGGCCGTCGCCGCTCAATTTACAGCTTTCTGACACAGAAAAAGAGCTGATTCGTAAAGCACCACAGCTCGCAATAGAATCCTCTGCGGAATCTGAGGCGATAGATCTCAAAAAACTGCAGCATCTGCGACAGCTTTTCAAACAGCACATCGACTTTTTGAATTTGACCGTCAATGATATTTTAATTTTGTATCGGGCGATTCATGCTGCGGCCTATCAGCTTAACAAAGATTTGGTGGTTGACCTCAAAAATTTGCAAAAAGATGAAACGATGAAAGCAGCGGCTAGCCGAGCGTTGGCCACGTTACAAATTTCCTCTGCTCAAGGGGGTGACAGCTCAAATCCGGCGATTCTTATTCCGGTCGATGCTAGTCGTCGCTCACCTAAAGACCGCGTTTATCCAATCACCTTTGATGTCCCTATTGCCCATCTTGACTTAGTGAGTCTTCATCATCGAACGCTGAACGCGTTAAATATTATTGAACGCGCTGATCGCACGCGTCAGATGAGTTTGAATCTGTTTAGTGAACTACAACAGAACTATTTAGATACGCTAAGTTACGTCGGGCAAATCTTGAGTAAATACAAAGATGAAGCATCACGCGGAAAAAGCGTCAGTATCGATTCCATCAAACTACTGGCTCACCTGCCCACCTCAGTGCAAAGATTGCTCGATAAAATTCCCAACAAGTTCGATGCAATTTATGACATTGTGAAGGGGCGGGAAGTTTTTTCTAACGTAGGGGCGGTTGTGCCTACCAGTTCGCTTTATCGATTTATTACGGCTAAGGATGATAATGAGAAAAAGGAGCTGGCCTGGGGTGTTCTCACGGATAAAGACGGCAAGCTACGCATTACTCTGCGGGACTTTCGGCCGCATGTTACTGAGTTAACGGCCGTTAATCAACATGAGCTCGCCACTAAAATCACGGAAGATCAACTGAATCAATACGTGATGGGGTTCAACGAGTTTGTAGAAGATTTAATTCGTATTTTCACGCTAATCAAGAACCCAGATGATGGCACCATTGACCGCCCGATTCCCCCATCAGAAAGTTTTATTGATCGATTTAAAGATTCGCCCTATATTCTAATCGCAGGCGTTTTTACGGCCGTAGTCACTTTTTTTTTGCTCTTTTCCCTAATGGGCCAATCTAATGCCCAATCCATAAGCGAACAACCAGCAGCAGAGCCAACATCTATTATGACGTCTGTTGAGCAGACAGCGGTGCCAACAATGACGCCTCTACCATCTGCTGAAAATGATCAGCTAACAACCTCCCCCCCCGTTGAGCTCAATGAAAATGTATCTGAAGAACCCATAGTAAGCGTACCGGCAACAACAGCACCATCAGCCACGCAGCAGGTTGAATTTTCCACGCGAGAACTTGACGGCATGCCAATTGTCTGGATTCCTAACGGCTCATTTAGAATGGGTGCTTCACAAGATAATCAATTCGCCAATGAAGATGAGCAGCCAATACATGAAGTTACTTTAAACTCGTTTTATATGGACCAATATGAAGTGTCGGTGGCCCAGTATGCCCGTTTTTTAAACGATGTAGGGGATTATGTTGAAGGTTGTTTTGGCTACACGTGTCTACTCACGAATTTTGAAACTGAGGATAGCCACTTGCTGGTTCAGCTCAATAATCAGTACGAAGCTGAGCCTGGATTTGAAAACCATCCCATCAATCATGTCTCTTGGCATGGCGCAAAGGCGTATTGTGAATGGGCAAACGGCCGTTTACCCACTGAAGCAGAATGGGAGTATGCTGCCAAAGGAGAAACTAACGCTCTATTTCCTTGGGGAGATGCGTTACCATCCCCAGACATGGCCTTGTTTAACACCACTTTTGACCAAATGGTACCCGTTGGCTCGTTTTCACAGGGCAATAGTCCTTTTGAAATTTATGATATGGCAGGCAGCGTTTGGGAATGGGTCGCAGATAGCTATGACACGTTCTACTATGTTTACAGCCCAAGTGGCAACCCCTTAAGCCCCAATGATGATGTTCGCTTACCTCGCGTTGTACGCGGTGGAAGCTATGCTACATCTGCTTTAGAATTGAGAACCACCAACCGAGCCTCTCAAAGCGCAACAGAGTTTCGCAAAATCTCAGACGTTGGCTTTCGCTGTGCGGCTGACGGCGAGTAAACGTTATGACACAAATCATGAAAGCCACTCAGGTTATTAAACCTGGACAAGTTGAAATAATAGAAACGGCCGTACCAGAATTAAAATCTGGGCACGCGCTTATTCGTCTTCTTCATCTTTCACTCTGTGGCAGCGATATTTTCATGCTGAAATATCAGCCTCAAGCCGCCTACCCAACGGGTCCCGGTGTGAGTGGGCATGAGGTGGTTGGCACTATTGAAGCAATCGATGCCAGTGATTCAAAATTAAGCGTCGGCCAAAATGTTTTGGTGCTCATTCCCGCCCTTAATGGGATGAGCGAGTATTTTTTAGCACCTATTGAAGATATATTGCCCCTTCCTTCGAAGTTACCTATTGAACATTATCTGCAGGCTCAACAGCTTGGCACGGTGATTTACGCCTGCAAACATCTGCCCATAAACGTGATTGGTAAGACTGTTGTTGTGGTCGGACAAGGGTCAGCGGGGTTGTGGTTTAACTTTATGCTCAAACGCATGGGGGCACATCAAATTATCGGGGTTGATTTATTATCACACCGCCTCAACTTGTCTCAATATTTTGGTGCGACTGAAACAATTTTAAATTCGCCTGATATCGATATAGAAACGGCCGTTCGGGCCAAGCTAAACGGCCGTTTAGCAGATCTCGTCATTGAAGCCGCAGGTGAGCCAGACAGTATAAATCTGACCCATACCTTAGTTAAAGCGCATGGTGCCCTGCTTTATTTTGGCATTTTCCACGGTCACCGGCTCGATTTTGATTACGGAACCTTCTTTGAAAAGTATTGCCGCATTCAAACAATCAGCGGCACTTGGAATGAAAAAGGGCATCCGTCAACCCATCAAGCGCTGGCCCTTATCCATCATCAAGCCATTGATGTTAGCCCCATCTTGACGCATCGCTTTCCTTTTAGCAAAGTGCTGGAAGCGTACCAACTTCAAGAAGGACGCCAAGATGAAGCGATAAAAATTCTTATCGATATGGTCTAAATGAACGGCAACGAATCAAGGGTTTTTACTTTCAGAAACAACGTGCCGGTCACATTGACATCATCCCTTTATCTAAGTGAGCGTTGGTTTATTAGAGGCTTGCCACTCGTAGAGCACCACCTTTTCAATAATATCTAATTCAGGGATCATCTTAATCAGATCATTCAAGGCATCATGCACATGATCAAGAATCTGGGAGACCTTTATCGAGGCTTATGATTTCTTTCAGCATTATTGCCTATGACGATATACTTTATGGTCATGGCATTTTTCCGACGCTTCTTATCAAAACTCACGTCTTCCATGCCTCAAACAAACGGCCGTATTTACCTTGATGCGCCTATCAAACCCATATCAATCAACCGCGACCAGCACGGTGTTGTTTATATTTTTGCTGAAACACGTACCGACCTTTTTTTTGGGCAAGGATTTGTGCATGCGCAGGACCGCTTGTGGCAAATGGAATTAAATCGACGGGCCGCCCACGGTACGTTATCTGAACTGTTTGGCAAACGGACCCTTCACACCGATCGCCTAGCAAGGACATTAGGATTCTCAAGGCTTGCGAAAACCACTGTCAGCTTGCTTTCAACACAGGCCCAAACAGATTTGCAAGCGTACACCGATGGTGTGAATACCTTCATAAATAGTCGCAGCAAACGCCCGTTTGAGCTATACCTCCTCAACCACACCCCAACGCCTTGGCAGATCATCGATAGCGTGGCATACGGCCGTTTACAAATGTGGGCGCTCACGACCGGTGCCTCAAGCGAACTCATTTATGTCCAGCTCAGGAGCGCGGTTGGAGAAGAAAAAGCAAAAGAGTGGGGCATCATTTATCCACCAGAAAATCTGATTACCCTTCCCTATGCGAGCGACTTAATACAACGCCTGCGGTTAGATAAGATGCTAAACGGTGGGGACGCCGGAACGCCTTTTTTGGGAAAGGGGAGCAGTCACGGCCGGGGAAGCAATGGCTGGGTCGTCGGTAAGGCGCTCACAAACAGCAATCAACCTCTATTAGCCAACGATATGCATTTACCAATGAGCATACCCTCGACTTGGCATTTGCAGCATTTGCAAAGCGATGATGGGTTTAAAGCGGCTGGATTCACCCAGCCAGGATTACCCTACATTATGATCGGACATAACGAACATATTGCTTGGGGTGCCACCATGGCCTATACGGATGGGGAAGACCTGTTCATTGAGCAATTTGATGCCAAACGGCCGTTTGATTACAAGGTTAAGAACGAATGGAAACCGGCTCAGCAATTTCGGGAGCTAATTAAAATTCGAGGCCAAAAACCACATCTCGAAACGGTTATGCAAACCCATCATGGACCTATCGTCAGCGGGTCGTTAATTGAACGATCAAACCCTCACAAAATAGCCCTTGCCTCAGTAGCATTGACGCCTGAGTTGACAATGGATGGTTTTGGCAAGCTCAATGAGGCAAAAAACTGGTTTGATTTTCAAACGGCCGTTTCGCGCATCCAAGCTCCCTCTCTTAACCTACTCTATGCCGATAGGAATGGTAATATTGGCGCGGCCCTCACCGGTAAACAACCCATTCGCCCAAAGGGAAGAGATGGCACCATGCCCAATGAAGGGTGGCACGGCAAGCACGATTGGCAAGGGCTTGTTCCGATTGAACAGATGCCGTTTCAGTTGAATCCTCCTAACAGCAAGATCATCTCTGCTAATCACAAGATTGTGCCAGATACGTATCCGGTTTATCTTGGAAAAATGTGGCGCAATGGATACCGCGCCAAGCGTATTGCGGAGCTCTTAGCAGACGATACGGCAGTGTCGCCCCAAAAGTGCCGCCAAATTCAACTGGATGATTTCAGCATTCCTGCTCAAAAAATCTGTTCTTATCTTATTGACCTCAAACCAAAATCGCCACTGGCTCAGAGCTGCCTGAGGCATCTTCACGCATGGGACTTCCGAATGTCTACACGCAGCATCGAGGCAACAATTTTTCAGATTTTTATCTCTCATCTAATGCAGGAGGTTGCTCGAAGCGTCCCAGCGCCGCTTCAAATGAGTCTATTTGGGCTAGGTCCACATGAAAATTTGCAACCAGTCAACGATTTTCAAGGTCAGTTTCTGACCATTTTGCTCAATATGCTAGAAAATCCCGAGTCAAAATGGCTTAAATCTACTCAAAAAAACAGGATTTTAGAGGTGTGTTTGGAAAAAACGGCCGTTTCTCTTGAAGCTAATTTTGGGAAAAATCCTGAGGATTGGCGCTGGGGCAAACACCATCAAATCACCCTCAAACACCCTCTCGGAATCGTTAAACCGCTCAGCAATCTGTTAAATATTGGGCCAATACCCATCAGCGGCGATGGCTACACCGTTCACCAAACAAGCATGCATCCCCACACTGTCCAAAACTTTGACTTTCAGAATAACGCCATTTCGGTATCAACGCGTATGATTGCTGATCTTTCTGATTGGAATCAATTTGAGGTCATTCACGCCTCGGGTCAATCGGGTCATTGGCAAAGTCCCCATTACGCTGATTTAGTGGCTTTATGGAAAAACGGCCGTTTTATTAAAATGCCCTGGGAAAAATCCGCGATTAAGTCCAAAATGATTGACTCACTTTTACTATTGCCTCAAAAACAGATCATAAAATAAAATTGAGTAAGCAATATCACACCTGCGGATTTACATAAAAATGTTATAATTCACCGAAACCTAATCTGTAATCTTAAGCAGTTAAAAATAATGTTTGAGTGAGCATCCTTGGAAAAATTGACAAAAGATCTCCTATCAATGGAGAACCTTTGTATTAAAAACCAACCGAGTAGTGTATCAAAGGCGCATCACAAACATCAACACCCCAAATGCCAAAACACCTACTAGGGAAATTAGATAATTTTTCAGAACAACAACGTTTTTAAGTATTCGTAAATAGATTTTGTTCTTTACTTATTAACAGAACAAGGTCTGCTTAATTTAGACTTGAGTTTAAACTGTTTCTGAAAACAATATCATCACCGGTGAATGGTAAATTAAAATTGCGGCAAAAAAATGAGTAAGAAAGAGAATCAGGACCAAAATATGGTGAAGTTAGGTCCGTACATCACACAAAACCAAATCTCCCACAATACAATTTACACGACCTATTTAGGGGTCGATGATAATGAACAACGCGTCTTTATTGAACTGCTAAATTCTGACCAAGATGCAGAAGTTCAAGCCTTCCAACAGCGAGTCACACAGCTCCAGCAAATCGAAGCCATCACGATACCAGAAATATTGGCTTCAGGCGTTAATGATTTAAACCAGCCTTATGTTGTTTATGATTCGGAAGGTGGCGATTTATTATCCGTCTTTTTTGAAGAAAATTTTTCCGAACTTCCAGAGTTAACCGTTCTAAAAATTGGCGAACAGCTATCACAGCAGCTATCGTATCTTGAAAAAGAAAAACTAGCCCATATCGATTTAAGACCCGAAAATATTATCTTAAAACCAGATCATACTGTGTCTTTAATAGGTCTAGCAACACCACATACGCTTCAACTTGAGAACAGACCCTTTTCGCAGCAATTTCTTGATTATGCCTCCCCCGAGCAAATCGATGGCAAAGCACCGACCAATTTAAGCAATATTTTTTCGATTGGTGCCGTTTTGTATACTTTTTTTGCCGGTCACTTACCCAAATATCAAGTCACAAACTGGGATATATTTTCTCAAGGGGATGATATTACGTTTGAGACATTAGATAATGTCTCTAAAACTTTAAATCCCCACACCTATCAAATCGTCCGTAAATGTCTGGCAAGAAAACCGTGGAGTCGATATGACAACAGCGGTGAATTGACTGATTCAATTCAAAGAGCAATTCGGACAATTGAATCCAAACCGGTAGAAGCAAAAAAATCGGCTATTCCGGTAAACCTACCAAAAGATAATCGCATCTTGTACGGAACAGCTGCACTTGTGGCGGCTCTCATTGTTATTGGTGCATTGGCCTTGTTCCGTAATTCTCAAAACCGTTCGATCCTATCTAATATTGAAGAAACACCAGCTGGTTTGACGACCATTGAAGAAACGGCCGAATCTCCAGAAGAAGCAACCAACACACCGCGACCACCGACAAGTACGCCTGTACCGAATGAAGCTACTCTGCTTCAACCCCCGGAAGAGGCTGAACTGAGCAATCTCGATCAACTCACCTTCGCTTGGTCTTGGCCACGTCCACTTGCGGAAGGGGATCAATTTGTTTTAATCGTTAAATCTGGCAATCAGATCGTATACCAAACTGAAGTACAAGAGCCAATCAGCAATTCCCGCTTTCAGCACACAACCCCAATTGATACATTTGCTAACGCTAGTGGCGAATATAATTGGCAAGTGATTTTGCAGGGGGATGATGGCTCAACAAAATATTCAGCACCGAACGGCACATTTTTTGTAATGGTGAGCACCCCCACGGCAACACCAACTGACATGCCTACGGCAACACCAACTTTAACACCAACTGTTACAAACACCCCGGAACCTACTGATACACCAACACCCGAAGCCTGTGTGCCTAACATGCCCACAGGTTGGGTAAGCTACTCATACCAAGCGGGGGATACACTGTTTAACCTTGCCATAGAGACGGGCACAACCGTTGAAAGAATTGAGGAAGTCAGCTGCATCTCCTCTTCCTCCTTGCGTGTAGGAACAACTGTCTTTCTACCTAGCCTGCCCGCAACAGCAACCCCATCTCCTGCGCCAACAACACCTAGTACATCTGGGGATGGCGGCGGCAGCAGCGGTGGCGGTGGCAATGAAGGCGGCGGCGGTGGCGGCGGTGGCAGCAATCCAAGCCCGCCGAATACACCAACTCCTCCAGGTTTACCGTAATTCAGATCGAATTCATAAATTTTTATGCATGCGCTTAACTGACAAGAAAGTTAAGCGCATCAAATAGTTTGGAACTTAAGATAATTTGCAACTTTATTTGTGTAAATTAGGCTTACCTTTTTCTGTGTTTTTACGTTTCTTTTTGTAAAAACTGTTGTCAATTAATGTAGCTCACAATAAGAAACGCTGAAATTATGAGCTACAAAGTAATTTCCAAATTGAGCAAAAATAGGGACATGAAGGGCAATTTGTAAATTACTAAATATTAAGGTGAGCCAATCTCAACTCTTCGCAAGCCAGCAATATCACCACAACCAGAAGAGAATTGTATTGGAAGTAAATTTGGAGGAAAATTGTTATGAGACATTTTTCTACTCGTCGTTTGAGTGGTGTTTTTTTATTTTTTGTAACCGCAATATTTCTTTTCTTCACATCGATCGTTTCCGCATCTGAGCTAGACATTCAATTGAATCAAGAGAATAATCGGCTTTATGCTTTCTTAAATACGGCCGAAATTTCAATTGGAAAAACGGCCGTTACTCCTGTTATTCTGGCGGGCGATTCAGCTGGGTTTAAAATTGTTGTCACGAATAGCGGCACAATTAATCTGTTTGACGTAAAAGTAACGGATGAACTGGTTCCTAGCTGCGATTCCACAATCTCGCAGTTGGTACCACAGCAAACTGTTGTGATCGACTGTCTGACTGGACCGCTCACAGATAACATGACAAATACGGTAGAAGTGTTTGGTAAATATGGATCGACAGCCACGTTTACAGTAGAGGATTCGGCTCAGGCGATGGTAGAAGTTCAACAGCCGGTCCCTTCTGTTGCCATTGATTTAATGGCAGATGAAACAACAATCTACACTAACGATACGGCCGTGTTCACTGTTTCAGTCACCAATGATGGCGAAGTAGACTTAACAAACGTCGTTATAGATTCTCCTATTGTGCCCGATTGCGACAAAACATTTAACAGCCTCCAAATTGGTGAAACTGAAGATTACGAATGTGAACTTCCTGCGGCTACCCAAGACTTTACGAATACAGTAAACGTCAACGCCAATGCGGGGACCTCCGGCAACCCATCTGATTCTGATTCAGTTGCGATGACAGTCAATGATTTAAGCATATCAATCACAAAGACTGCCTTGACCCCAGAAGTTGTGACGGGGGGTATTGCCGAATTCCAAATCCGGGTCCAAAACACAGGCGATGTACGACTATTCAATATAATCATTGAAGATCCTCTGACGCCTGATTGTGACAATCAATTTAACAACCTCTTTGCAAACAGTACCCAAACATACACCTGCTTCACGAATGCTTTAACAACGGGATTCACCAACGAAGCAACGGCAAGAGGACGTGATGCAGGTGGGACTTTTGTGACAGATACCGATACAGCCACGGTAAGCGTCTCCGGAACACCAAATATCTCCTTGACAAAAACAGCCAACCCCAGCACGATTAGTTCAGGTCAATCGGCAAACTTTGATTTTGTCATTACAAATAATGGCACAATTCCCTTAGTCGATGTTGTTTTGGATGATGAAGATGCACCATCCTGTTCGGAAAATAACCTTGGTGATTTAGATCCTGGCGAAACAATTGAAATCTCTTGTCAAATTACAGGCTTAGTAACGCACTTTACAAATACAGCAACGGTAAAGGCCGAAACGGCCCAAGGGATTGAAGTTTCCGACTCGTCAACGGATACCGTAACCGTCAATGCACCAGCTGTAAGCATTTCAGTTTCTCCTCCTTCGCAAGAAATCGATGCTGGAAATAATGCTTCGTTTATGGTTACCGTTGAAAATGTTGGCAATCGCCAGTTAAAAAATGTCTCTGTCTCTTCATCATCTGTCGCAGACTGTAACGAAAATCTCCCCAACATTCCTCAAAACAACAGTTCAACTTTTACATGCGTTGCCACAAATGTCCAAACTGATTTTGTGAATGAGCTGACCGTTAATGCAACAGGGACGGGGATTGACGTTTCTGACTCAACCAGTGCTATCGTTCAAGTAAACGATCCGACTGGCGGCATTCTAGTCGCTATATCGCCTGGCGTTCAGACCATTCAGGAAAATGAAGATGCTGAGTTCACAGTCATTGTTGTTAACAGTTCTGACGAAAATTTGAATGATGTCAGTATAACGAGTGATTTAGTGCCCGATTGTGATTTAGATATTTCTATTTTACCCCCAGACGCTGTCATACCTTACGATTGTGCGGCGCAAAACGTGACGAGTTCTTTCATTAACACGCTCAATGTGACTGGCAAGGTTGGCAACACGACCACTACCGTCGAGAAAACAGCGCTTGCAATCGTGAATGTAACGGCCGTTGATATTTCAGTAACGGCCGAAACGACCCAACTGACATCACCAGGGGGCATAGTTCAATTCAACGCCACAATTACCAACAATGGCGGCACTAATATAACGCTTGAAAACTTAACGAGTACGATACTTGGGTCACAAACTGATCCCAGTAATGCACCGTTGGTGAACAGCACCTGTCAAGAAAATCATCTGATTTTATCTTCTCAAACTTATAATTGCTCCTTTGAAATAGATGTTTCGGGTGCTACGGGCAATTATGAAATTGAGGTTCAGGCCAATGTCTCATCGTCGAATATTGAATATTCTGAAACGGCCGTTGAAACAGTCACCATTAATGCCCCTCCCGAAACGAAAATCTACATTCCCATCATCATAAGAGATCGTCCAGAGGAGCCAAATGATGTTTGTACGGAAGCGTTCCCACTTGAGGTAAACACCCAGTACAGCTTTTTGCCCGACGACCAAAACGATCTTTTCACGTTTGAGCTAACGCAAACATCAGACCTTGTGATCAATTTGACAAACTTCACGCCGAAAAACGGTCAAATTGTCCTGTATAGAGGCGATTGTTCTTCACCGCAGGTCATTGCGAACAACGGGAATTCATCAGTTACCAAAACGTTAACGGTCCAAAATCAACCGGCAGACACATACATCATATTAATCGTAACAGATGGTACATTTAGCACAACGCCTTATAATTTAATTGTTAATTCTCAGTAGAATTGATAAATTTATGGAAGATTTCAGGATAGGTGGCCCAAAAGGGATGCCTATCCTGAAAAGAGAAAAGTGAAATGGAGCAAAGTTTTTCCTGTATTTTTAATAGCAGGCATAAACTTTGCTCCTTAAAGGTTCAAAAGCAAGTTCTTAAACGTAATCACCAATGCGAATGTTTCTGAACCCTTAATGGTATTCCCTCAATTGTATTAGAAGCACCTTCTTCAACTATATTTAGGGGAGATTCATTTAATGAATCAAAATCAAAATTAGGGTTTGTGAAAACCAAGAAGTATCTTGAAAGAGAATTCATTAAGATATTGGTTTTCACCGAGTAAATCTCACAATCTTGCGAGGTTTACATAAGATTGAGCTAAATTAGCCAAGTGTTCCGTCAAATAAAGATTGCCGAATAGCCTAAAGGGATGGAACCTGAGGTTCTGACAAACAGTTTACATTCAACTTTCCGACGAAAGGAGTTTGTCAAAACACGAATCGTCTTTCACGTGAAACATTCGTTTTAATAAAAACATACTAAACGTAAGAAACCTCGCAAGAAATGAAATTGATAATTCTTACGATTAATGTATCAAAACGAGGGTATACCCTAAAATAAAATAATGTCTAAACCTGGGATATTGTTCAACGAGCTCATCGATCAATACAAGCTTGAAAAGCATCTGTCACAAAAGAGAGTGACCGATCACTTTTTAGCTTTTGATGTTGATGAAAACGATCGGGTTAGTGTTGAAATTCTCCTCCCAAACTTGGCGAATCACAAAACATATGCCTCTCGATTTATCTCCAAGATCCAATCAGTAGCTCAACTTAATCACCCTCACATTGCCCAGATTTTTCAAGTTGGCATTGCACCCAATGAACGGCCGTATTTTGCTCGAGAGTATATTGAAGGCATCACCCTCAAAGAGCGGTTCCAAGAGCTAAAAAATCAAGACCATCCGGTTCACAGTATCTACGCTCTAAAATTGGTGCGGCAAATTACTGATGCACTTTCATTAGCAGAACGACTGGACATTTTTCATCACGATCTCAACCCAGAAAATATTCTCTTTCAATCTGACGGTAAAATCACCTTAGTTGACATCGGTATTCCGAGGGTCTCTAAAACTGAAAACGATCAATTTTTGGGAAACATTACCTTTGACACCCGCTATTGGTCACCTGAGCAAGTTCACGGCAAGCCCATGGACGCCCGAAGCCATGTTTATAGTCTTGGTGTAATTTTGTTTGAAGTGCTTACTGGTCATGTCATTCAAGAAAACAGTTCATCCGGGTCACGATTATCTCGACGGGGCAATAAATCAGCTTTAGAGAATCTGCGCTCAGATTTAGCACCAGAAACGATTCGGCTTGTCCAAAAAGCATTAAGAGCCTCCCCACGAGGCCGCTTCCAAAACAGTTCAGACTTCCTCTCAGCAATTGATGAAGCCATTCAAGCTGAAGAATTCGTCTTACACTCTGGTAATCGTCTCGGCGGACGAGCACCGCTTCCCCGCGTTTTGTTGACAGTTGGTGCTCCAATTGGGATTGTCCTGCTTGCCACTATTATTGGTTTCCTTCTTGTGAGGAATGGGAATAGCTCAACAATTATTGAGGAAGATCCAACCCCAATAGGCATTATCGTAGACGCGATTGAAACGGATACGGCCGTTCCGCCAACGGCTACAGCGACCTCAACGATTGAGCCTGTTGATACAGAGGTGCCGATCACTGCCTCGGGGCTTACGCTTTCGGCTCCCGCAAATGGGGAAACAATTCGAACAAACGGCTCATTCGGGCTTAACTGGGAGTGGAATGAACCGCTCGATGAAAATCAAGAGTTTATTGTCGTGGGCACTTTTGAGGGCGACCAATTTGTCTTTGAAGATATTAGTATTTCAAATTCTGGAACGACATATGAAGCGCAAGTAGCCGCGTCCATTCTGAATTTTCAAGAAGGCGCGTATGAGTGGCAAGTCATTTTGCTATCTAGCATTACCCGAACAGCTATCGCCCAGAGTGAAGTCCGCTCATTTATATTTGAGTCAACAGCTACCGCCACCCCAACCTTAACCCCAACTTCAACTCAAACAGCCACACCTCCAGCTACAGCCACGCCTGAAATCACACCTGAAGTGCGCGTTGTGGCAAGCTCGGTTAGTCTTCGGTCTGGGCCAAGCACCCGCTATGATGTCCTTCAGTTTTTATTCGAAGGGGATGTCGTTTCAGTGATTGGAAAAATTGAAAATGGAACTTGGCTCAACGTGATTACAGAGGATGGCACTTTTGGTTGGCTTTCCACAACGATATCTGAAACGATTGGGGATACGGATTTAACGGCCGTGCCTACCCCAGCTACTATTCCTGCAGAACCAACTGCTACCGCTACACCCATCCCCACGGCAACCCCAACCGAAACACCGATCCCACCACCATCTGACGGTGGCGGTGGCGGTAACAACGGTGGTGGCGGCGGTGGCGGTGGCAATAATCAGCCACCAACAAAAACACCACCACCACCCTAAACTAACTCATCTTCCATTTTCTTTCTGAGCAAAGTCAAAAAATCAGACCATCAATAGATTCTTAAGTGAAGCGAAGAATCTCACCTTTTTGTACAGGTTAGGTTCTTCAAGGATGTTACTAAAGTCCCGCAATCTTCATGCCGTCCGCTAAGATGTCTTGAACGCGAGATTCATGGGTTGTTTCACAATAAACACGGATAACGGGTTCGGTGCCGCTAAAACGAATGAGCAGCCATCCCCCATCTTCCATAATAAATTGATGCCCATCAATGGTAACAATATCGGTTACTTTTAAGCCCCCAATCGTTTCAGGGCGAGCAGCAGAAACATTAGCTAAAATCTCAGGCTTCTTTTCAGCATCAAAATAAGAGTCAATACGATCATAATAGTGCGCTCCCACTTTCTCAAAAAGAAGATCAAGTAGCTGGGATGGTTTTTTACCTGTTTGCACCATTAGATCAAGCAAATAAAGACCCGCTAAAATGCCGTCACGTTCTGGCACATGCCCTTGGAAAGCGTAACCACCGCTTTCTTCGCCACCAATCATGGCATCAACCTCAACCATCTTCGGTGCAATATATTTAAACCCAACGCCCGTTTCATGAATGGGAATGTTGTAAATTTTGCCTAGCTTATTGAGCATTTTTGTTGTGGAAATGGTCTTCACGATTGGACCACGCTGTCCGCGAACCTCAAGGAAATAGTAACCTACCAATCCGTAAACACGCAGTTGGTCAATAAAATCACCGTTTTCCGTACCAAATCCAACCCGATCGGCATCACCATCATTAATGATAGCAACATCAGCCCCTACTTTTTGGACAAAGCTCAGCCCATGATCAACATTTGGCGGGATTGGCTCGGGACGGGTCATGTGCGGATAAATCGGATTGCGTTCGTTGTGAACTTCATGAATGGCTGTTTTGCCACCTGCCAACAGGCGTGGAAACCAGCCAGCCCCATTGCCCCACATACAGTCAACGAGCACATTGTAGCCAGCCTCTTTAATCGGTTTCAGATCAATAAGTCTATTAATTTGCTCCACATAGGCTGGGCCAGCATCAAATTTGGTTACAAGACCATCGCTCATGGCATCATCAAGTTTTAGGCGTTTAACGGCCGTAATATCTGGGATAACTGCTTCAATTTTCTGTAGATTAGTTGGTGGAATCGCCCCACCTTGAGGGTCACGAACTTTAAAGCCACAATCCCAGGCGGGGTTGTGGCTTGCCGTGATATTAATGGCACCACCAGCCTGTTTATCAACCGTAGCGTAGGAAATTGTAGGGGTAGGCGTTGCCCCATCCGTTAGCCACACCTTTATCCCGTTTCCAGCCAGAACTTCCGCCGCAGCCGCCGCAAAAAATTCAGCCTGAAACCGTTTATCATGCCCAATCACAACACCTTTATCAGCCAAACCTTCTTGCTGAATATAAGTCGCGAATCCCTGTGTACAGCGCCGAACATTATCAAACGTGTAGTTATCCCCAATTCGACCGCGCCAGCCGTCAGTTCCAAATTTAATATCAGACATAGTTATCCTTTGTTTGGAAGAAAAGAAAAGCAAGAAAAGAGAATAGCACCTCACTATTCCGCTTCTCTCTACTCTCTACTCTCTACTTTTTAAAAGACACCATCTCCTGCTTTGAGCAATTTGATGTCGGCATCAACCATCATCTCAATAAGCTCTTTAAAGGAGACTGCTGGCTCCCAACCTAAATCTCGTCCCGCTTTTGAAGGATCGCCCACAAGCAAATCCACTTCGGCAGGACGATAAAAACGTTCATCTTGAACAACAAATTCCTTCCAGTCTAAATCGACATGCTCAAAGGCAATACGAACAAACTCTTCCACTGAGTGAGTTTCGCCCGTGGCAATGACAAAGTCATCTGCGATATCTTGCTGAAGCATGAGCCACATCGCCTTAATATAATCACCTGCAAAGCCCCAATCTCGGCGGGCTTCTAAATTTCCTAGTCGCAATTCATTGGTCATGCCTAATTTTATTTTGGCAACATGATGGGTTATCTTACGAGTCACAAATTCTAAACCTCGGCGTGGAGACTCATGATTAAACAAAATACCAGAGGTAGCGTGTAGATCATAGCTCTCGCGATAATTTATCGTGATCCAGTGGCCGTATACCTTTGCAACCCCGTATGGGCTTCTGGGATAAAATGGCGTTGTTTCTGTTTGGGGAACAGCTTGCACTTTGCCAAACATTTCGCTGGAGCTAGCTTGATAGAAGCGAATTTTGGGGTTCGCAATGCGAATAGCATCCAAAATTCGCGTCACACCTAAAGCGGTTGCTTCACCTGTAAAAACGGGTTGATTCCAAGAGGTTGGCACAAATGATTGGGCCGCTAAGTTATACACCTCATCGGGTTTGTGTTCCTCCAGCATATGGATCAATGAGACCCCGTCTAACAGATCACCATTAACAATTGTTAATTTGTTTTGAATATGAGCAATTCTATGAAAGTTGATGGTACTGGTACGACGGACCATTCCCACAACATCATATCCTTTTTCTAATAAGAATTCGGCCAAATAAGATCCATCCTGACCGGTAATTCCTGTAATAAGTGCTTTTGGCATTTACGTATCCCTCTTTTTATTAATTTATGAAGCTTTAGTAAATCACAAATTGCTCCTGCAATTTTCTAGGATAGATGTGACATACAAAGCGTTTCTTGTCTAGATTTTTGTGAAAACCAGAAAGTAACTTGAAAAAGAAATAGCTGGAATTTCGGTTTTCACCAAGCAAATCTTATATTTCTACCCTGTTTTATTTCAAGATATTTTTTGAGATTTACAAAACGGCAGAAGGTCAGTTGATTTGAAGGTCAACAATAACTTTCCGTATATCCAAAGTTTCAGTTGTAAAATTTTCAATGGGCTTGAGCTTGCCTTTGAAATCAAAGGCAACGGTCAAAATGGTGAAAGTGCGTAAACGATATGGGATTGTTTCCTTCGAACAACAGTTGGGATCAAAAATTCACATCTGGCATAATAAGCTAAGCCCCACATAGCGATATTTTCAAAGGTACCCGTTGTTGCTTGCTCCCTTTGCTCTTCCGTGCGCACAATGCCTGGTGGAAAGGGAGGCATGTCAATATATCCGGTTTGCCATTTTGGTACAAGCTGATTGAGTTCATCAAGCGTAAGACCAGCTAGCCCGCTCAAATTTGTATGCGCGGCGTTATCCCCGTTTGGTGTGAAAAGGGCAACGGCCGTTCCAATGCGCTGTAGCTCTTCAATATAGGCTGACCGATTTGGAGGAGCAAGGCGTTGCAAAACCTCAGAGACCACGACAAGATCAAAATGAGCGTTTAGGGCGGCTAAATCGGTGAGGTCATTTACGGCCGTATACGTCGCTTCAAATCGAGATAACCAATTTTCAGCCTGTGCGGCTTTTAATCCAGCTTTCGCTTTTTCCAGCGCCTCAGGCCGTTCATCAATAATCGTCAGGGTAGCCCCTAACTCAGCCGCTAATAAAACGGTATCTAAATTTGAGCCATATTTTTCTGGGCATCCCGCCATCAAAATCGAACGGGGTTTTTGAGAGAAGTGCTTAAGCCAGCCTTTTAAAACAAGCCGTTTAGCAAAATATTCATAGGCGGTCCCGACGCCTTCGCCTTCTGCTAAGGCGGGCACATAAAGCGATTTTATCGAAACTGATTGAAGCATGAATCAAAGCCATCCTTGTTGACGATACCAGGTCACCGTTTTTTGAACCCCAGTCGCCAAATCGTTTTGCGGCGTGTATTCTAACAATGCTCGCGCTTTCTGCCAGCTAAAGGCCCGATTTTCACTAAAAAAAGCGACGCCCGTTCGGCTCAACGGGGGCGTCCGACCGAGTAAACTACCTAGAAGCTCCAAACACCAGGCGCCTATCATGGCGATAGGTTTTGGAATACGGATCCAAGGATGATGAACATCAACCGCATTCGCTATTGTTTCGCCGAGTTCTTTAAACGTAACTTGGGTAGGCCCTGTGATATGATAAATCTCCCCTGACTGCCCTTTTTCAAGACACAAGGCCATTCCACGCACAGCATCGTCAATAAAGGTAGGATGACAGGTTGAACGGCCGTTTCCAATATAAAAAAAGAGGCCTCGCTGTATGGCCGAAAACAGTCCCAAAACGTGCGCATCATGCGGCCCGTAAATAAATTCTGGGCGAGCAATGACAATATCCAAACCTTGGCCAGCATATTCGCGAACCAGCGCTTCAGCTTTCGCTTTACTGCGTTCATAAGGATTACTTGGGGCAAGGGGAGTGGTTTCATCAGCGGGAGAGCCGTCAATAGGCCCCAACACGCCCGGGCTGCTCACATATAAAATGCGAGCGTTTGGCGCTTGTTTTTCGATGGCATTGAGCACATTTTTGGTGCCATCAACATGTAACTGCTGGTAAGCTGATTCAGGAATACCGGCTTCACCCAGCATACCAGCCGCATGAATAACGAAATCCGCCTCATGGAATATGCCTGATAAACGACTAGCCTCCGTGACATCCCCATCGACCCAGCTTATTTCTAAATCAGCAGGTTGCGTAGAAGACGGCCGTTTCACGCCCGTAACATCCCATCCTGCTCCTGCAAAATGCTTAGCAAGTGCCCCACCAACAAACCCTGTGGCGCCTGTGATGATTATTTTTTTCATAATTGGTTGATTTGTTGATTGGGGATTTATTGATTGGTTATTGGTTATAGCTGACTAGCGTACATTGATCCCCAATCCCTAGGCTCCAATCCCCAAACCCTATGCCCCAATCCTTACTCCTCTTCCTCCTCATAAGTCATCACTGGTCGATAAACACAGCGGCATTTACCCTCGTTTTGACAATTTTCAAGGGGGAGTCTTGGCGCATCGTCTGGGTGGTAAACGGCTGTTTCATCAACCTGACTACAAACGGCACACGTCTTTGGCACCAGTTCAACCCGCACCCCCGCAATAGAGCCTCTTGAGCGCATGCCTAGCTTATAGGCAGCTAGCACTTTATCAGCGTAGTTGTGTGGCTTGTCCATATCTTGGTGAAACTTATTGAGCCATTCAAAAGACATGCTGGTTTTATACCTGAAAACCTACCATCCCGCATCCTTGGATTGATCGAGCGAGATTGCTAATCACGAGCTGTTTTCGACAGACTCAGCCAACGGGAGCCAATAATTTAAAAGCGGATATTTTGGCTTTATGTGTAAACCAAAAGGAGTTTGAAAAAGAACTGCTGCATTATTAAATCTCACCGAGTAAATTTCGCATTTCTATTCGGTTTTTTTCAAGTTGATTTGTGAAATTCACCTAATCGGTTGGACTACCGTTGGGCTGAATAACAGGGAGGGGAACGGCCGTTGATTCTTTACCAAAATCAGGCATCAACACCTTTGTGCCGACCCGGGCCATCGTAGGCACATCATAAAGCATGTTTGTGTACGAGGCATTCGCTAGCGGACAGTGGCATTCTTTAGCGGCAATACTGCGGCGCACCTCTTTAATCGTCTCACCAAACCAAATCTCTTTAAAATCATAGTTGTGGTCGCGTAAATTGCCTAGATTATCTGCCCGTACGCAGCAGGGCCAAACCGAACCATCCGCATAGATTTGCGTGCTAGCCCAGCCCGCGTAGCAATCGATCACCTGATCTTGCTTTTCAAGAATATCTTTTACAAGCTGATAATATTCAACTCGGAACGCTTCGGTAATTTTTGCTAGCCCCTTGAATCGTTTGCTTTTGACATAGGCAAGCAGTTTATCAATTGCCTCTCGATACTCTTCGGGTGAGGGCGTAATGGGCAAACCAACGGTATCTAACTCGACACGGGGTTCCGCAATTTCAGTAATAAACTGATCTGCGTTTGACTTATCGGCATAGGCAATCAGTTCATCCAAATGCCCGACACTAAACACAGACACTACAGAGTGAATACCAACGACGAAGTTAGGAAACTCTTTTTTCAGTTCGAGATATTGCTCCAACCGTTCCTCAAACTTTTCAAAATTTCCGGCCACCCCGCGAATAAAATCATGTTTTTCACCCACCCCGTCTAATGACAGATTGATAATCATTTGGCTTTCGGGGCAGTTTTCCAAAATTTTGCGCACCCGATCGGGACCGCTTCGCAAAATGCCGTTGGTAGGAATGTTGATAATACCTGGCTTGCAGTGCTTGTAAGCAAGGGTAGCTAACTCAACAATGCGGGGGAACATAAGCGGCTCACCCCCGCTAATGGTGAACCAAAACGGTGCTTCCCCAAAAGAAGCCAACACTTTATCCCATTCTTCAATCGTCAGTTCATTCTCCCGCTTCATCCAAATGTTACAGGTCAGACAGCGAGAGTTGCACTTGGGTGATGGGGAAAGCGTTAAATTAACGGGCAGCATTTTTGGCCAGCCAAAACGACGGTATGCTTGAAATAAGGGTATGCGTGCAAGCACGCCGAGCATTGAGTTCATGGTACAGGTTGCCGGTCACACATTGCAGGTTGCAGGTGGGCTTGAGTTGCCACTTACAATTTGCTACTTGTGACTAGCTGAAAGTTCCTTTGTGGTTGTCGCGATCTCCCAAACAGTGTGATCGCGCTGGTTTTTATAATCACGCCAGCCTAGAAAACGGCCGTAAACCTCTAAGGCCACGACCAACCACGTCCAAACAAATTGCTTGGGTCGCCAATCGAGGTGACGCAGCAGGGTTTTGAGGATGGTTGTGCCACTCATTGTGCTAACAGAGTAGCCCAACAGGTTGGTAACGTCTAAATGACCTGAATGAATGCGGCGACGCTGCCGTAAAAAGTCCTCTACCGTGTCAGGCCCTTTGTTGTAAATGATTGCGTCAGGCACGTACTGTACCTGAAAACCCTGCCCCCGAACAATGGGTTCAATCGACGCTTCATCTACGGAAGTCCTATACGGAATCTGTTCAAACACTTTAATAAAGCCAATGAGTTCACCCGCTTTGAAGCCGCCTGATTCATTAATAGCGTGGTGTAGCCCCCAAAGCATGTGGGCGGCATACCCCATAAAAGTGGTTTCGTCATTTACCGGAACAGGATGGCTGGCAGTCATGCCAAGCTTGGGATTTGCAAATGGAGCCACCATTTTTTCAATCGCATCTTCTGCGGGTAAGAGATCCGCGCTGCTCAAAATTATGACGCGTTCGGTTTCTTGATTTAAAAATAGGTTGATGGCTGAGGCTTTACCTTCTCGTCGTTCTTGAACGAGCAGGCGAATACGGCCGTCTTCTGCCATCATTTCCTCAACAACGCCAACGGTGTTATCGGTACAGCCGCTAGCCACGACGTAGATTTGATAAATAACGGCCGTATTCAGCACCTGTCCCTGAATCCGCTGCAGCAGCTTCCCAATATTCGCTTCTTCATTGTGGGCCGTTATGCCCACCGTACAGTTCACTTTCATAAATTAGATAAAACGCAGATGACGCGGATTTTTCCATTTGATATAACACACCAAAGAACGACCCAATGATGTTAACAGTCAAATCAAAGTGCCTATTCATCTTCCCTTATTTCTCCCCAAAACTTAAGCAAATTCCATTATTTTATTCTATTCTCAACACAATAGCATCATCTCCTAATAAACACTCAATTTAGGAGATATTCACCAAATCAGCGCAATCTGCGTAATCTGCGTTCTATTTTTCTACCAAACGTAAGGGTAGCGGCGGATGAAGATGATGTAGAGGAAGAAGAAGATAAGGGAGATGATAAGATTTTGGAGCCCAATTTGGGCCGCGGTTGACGGGGGAACCGCGCGGGCGGCGTTAACAAGGAACATAAAAACCTCAATAACAGCCCACGCCAAGACGGCACCAATGGCGTACCCAACCAGATGCCAAAGGTGAAATAGTTGACCACCTAAAACTTTCATATTGAGGCGAAATTGGGATTCCATCATCACAAGAAGAAGCAGAGGTAGCCCACAGTTCATCACAAAAAAAGCGACATCCAATTGGGGTCCAGGATTAAATGGATCGTTATTTAAGCGGGGTAAGGCGATCGCATAAATATCGTTGCTGATATTGAGGATGAGGAATAGAGGAATGCCTATCAATATTCCTTTGAATAGGGAAGGGTTTTGATTGCTGTAGTCTGAATCCATACCATTTTTCTCCTTAAACAAGAATAGTATTCGCTCTAACGACCTTTAGCAATTATTCCTTACAACCGCTGTACAATCATTGCAAAAACCAAAAGCAAGATTGTATTCACTACAATATTCAAAAATAATGGCTCAAAAGAAATGATATCGGCCATCAATGATGCCATGACGTTTAAAATTGTTGAAGACAATATGCTAGCTAACAATGCCCTGAATAATGGTTGGTCGGGGTTTAGGTTTAGACTTCGATTGGGTCATATTAGGTAAAATACTGAGCCGATGATTTTTATAACCATATACCATCAACTACAAACGTCGAATAACAATTGTGTAAATGCAAAGGAGCAAGATATCAACACCCAATTCAACGATTGCGGTTTCTACGCTTTCTGAGCGAAGTATCGGTTCAAATCTCCTTAAGGGAAAAATAATAGCTGTTCGAATCGTAAATGCTGTAATTGAACCAAAAATAAGACCTAATGACACGAGCAAGCCACTTGAATAATTTAAATTACTAAAGCGCTTGGTTCCTTTTAATAAAGATTCAAACAAGAGCAATAATAGCAAAGGAAGAGCACAGCTAAGGAAGAGCACAGCTAATGAGAAAGTAAGCATCTCCCTGAGGGAAGATTCCAGAATTTAAGTTTGTATCAAATGCTTGTGTAAATACCCTATCAAGATCACCAGCTACTATAAAAACAATAATTATAGGAAAGCCAACTACGATACCTTGAAGGATTGTTGGTTTAGGTTTAGACTTCGATTGGGTCATATTAAAAAATCAGTTCAACTCCAAGTAATATCACACTCATTCCGAGAATAAAGCCAATAATGCCACCAATAATGCCGCGCCAGCTTACATGATAGCGACCTGAAAGGTATGATTTTAGTTTAGGCAATAGCCAGATGAACATCCCCCAAAACACGAGCCGCCAAAGCCAATAAAGAACATCGTCTAGCTTGTTGGTAGGCCAAATATCATTTGGCGTCAAGATTTCATCTATCTCATAATAGAAATACATTATCCAAGATAATCCGACACCAATTAAAATAGCTTTCCACAAGGGTAGTTTGGGATAAATTTCAATCATATTTATTCCATATAGCCCAACCCTTTAAGCGATTCGATGATGGCGTCTTCTTCTTCGGCGGTAAGCTGGGCGTCAACGGCCGTATCCACCATCTCCACCTCAATAAACGTAACCTCATCCGTTTTTTCGACACAGTCTGTCAACACCGAGCCATCCATGTAGGTCGGTACGGGCTGGTCTAGCAGCCAAAGGAACGTTGGCGCTAGGTCAAGAATATCGGCGGATAAATTTTGGCTAGGCTTGACTCCTTGTCCTACAAATAGCAACATGCCATCAGGTCGGTGGCTGGCGTAATCGTTTGGCACAGGCTTCATGAGGTGATGGCTGCTGATGCGCGTTTGGAAATAGCGGGCGTCCGTGGTGGGCTGCGCCCAGCGAATAACGATGTCTGGGGCGCTGTTTAGCTGGCTCCCTTGCCAAACTTGTTCACGTGGCAAAACCTCACCCACGGCTTCCCAAGTTTGCAGTTTATCGATGATGCTTTGGCGAACACGGCCGTATTCCTCACCCTGCGCCACAGTTCCCTGCGGATCACGGCCCTGCAAATTGAGCCACACATATCCCACGGCCGTTGTGCCCGTTGAGAAAGCAACCGTTTTGGACCAATCGACATCATAAAAATCAAGGGCCAGCCGTTCGGTCAAACGATCCATCAACCCTTTGCCCTGTGCCTTTGAATCGTCGCCCTCCAGCTGTTCCGCCAGAGCTCGCCCTTTTTGCCGTTCAAAAAACTGCAAAATAGCTAGCTTGAGCCGTTCAGGGGCCTTTTCACGAATTGCGGCTGGGGAAAGTCCGATGCGATACAGCCATTTTTTAAAGCGCACGCCAAGCGTCGGTTTGAGAATTAAGAAGTTGTTTTCAATGAGCCAGTTGTTGATCCAAACTTGGTGGCGGGTTGGACCAAACCCATGATCTGACATGATGCAAATGAAGGTGTCAGGTGAGACGGCCGTAACCAGCCGCCCGATACACTCATCCATCACCCGCCACAGTTGAAGCATCCCATCCGTTAAAGGGCTACCGGCCGTGAAGTTTGGCTCATCCTCCAAAAACTGCCAGAAACGGTGCTGAACCTGATCGGTTTCCAAATAATGAACCGTCAGAAAGTCGGGATCGTATTCTTGAACAAGATGAAGCGTGGCGTCAGTACGCGTCTTAACAAGCTCAATAAGTCCCACCAGATACGCTTCGTAGTTCCCCCCTAAATCATCGGAGGCATTGCGCGCTAAATCCCACCCTTTTTGCCGCAAATCATCAAGCAGGTTAGGCGGGTAGCACAGCTTGTTGCTGCTCCCCGGATAGGGTATCCCAGACACCAAGAATCCATTGATTGCCTCAGCTGGATAGGTCATGGGCATATTGACAACCCCGCAACGCATACCGGCATCGGATAAAATCTTCCAGAGGGAACGGCCGTTGACATTCGAGCCATTTGTGGGAATAAACGCCGTATAATCTTCGTTGATCAGCGTACCAAAGTCATAAACACCGTGCTTGCCGGGGTTTGTGCCGGTAGCAAATGAGGCAAAGGCGGTAGGCGTGGCCCAAGGAATCGTGCTGTTTAGCGTTCCGCTGGCCCCTTTTTCAAACAGCTCGGCAAGGTGAGGCAGCTCGCCATCAGCCAGCCACGGCTTTAATAAATCAAGTGTGGCACCGTCAAGTGCAATTGTAAGTAGTTTCATAATTTAATGGGTTGGGGGCTGGGGATTGGGGATTGGGGATCAGGGATTGGAAATCAGTATAACGAAACCACCTATATACCAATAACCAATAACGCATAATCAATTACAAATCACGAATTACCCAATCCCTCAATCAACAATTCACATTTCCGCCAACCTCTCCATATCTCGCTCAATATCCTCCCACCAAGCGTTGTCTAGCCGCTGAATCTGTTTGGCGGTGCAGCTTTGAATAGCAGAACGAATGATTTCTTTTTCAACGGCCGTTAAATCCTCACCGCGCCACTGACTGAGTCGCTTTACGGTGTGAGTATACGGCGGATAGCCAAACCCTTTTTTGCCATTAGCAATCAGTAAATTAAGCAGTTCATCGGGGTCTAACGGCCGTTCCACCGCTTTCCCTTCTACCAAATAAACTACCTGCATCAATTGGGCTTCATCTCGATAGCGCACATTGGGTAACAGGCGATGCATCATAATTTTGACGGGTGGGAAAAATCGCTGCAAATAGCTGTTGAGGGTGGCAATAGGAAACCCCATCCGGCGCAGGTGAAGCCCAAGCGACCGAATTCTTTCATCGTAAACCACTCTTTTTAAACGCATCAAAAGCCGTTCGAGCAGCGAGAGCTGTGCTTGATCAACGGCCTGAACGGCGTGCTGGCGAATGGCCAGCAAGCGGGGGAAGCTAAGAATACGGCCGTTTTCACCTAAAATGGCAATATCATCCCCCATAAACTCACCGCCGCTTTCTTTTAGCGTATGCAGTAGCGTGGCCGCTTTGCGAATCTCAGGACCAGCCACAATCAAAACCGCCTGCTCATCCACAGACAGCGTGCCGCCATAAACCAGCGCATACCCTTTGCGAACCAGCACCCAGCGCAGCAGCGGTTCAAGCACATTTTTAAACAGCACATAGGGTGATTTCTCTAGCAAAGGTGAGGCAATCGCTTCGGTAATTTCTCCCGGCATTATCGACAAGCTAAACCCAAATCGGCCTAATCCCTCGCTATAGCTAATTGAATCATGCGTTTGAATCGGCGTCCCGTGCCGATCAATCATCAAATGAATATCAATCTGTTTGGGGGGCTTGACAACGCGAAAGTAGGATAGGTCGGGAATATGTACGGCCGATTCGATTCCTACAATACCGTGGATATCATAAAAAAAGGAATCTCGCTGATGTGAAATAAGCCCTCTGGTCCAAATCCACTGCTCTGAAAAGAGATAGCGCAAGCCCCCCGTCAGTAAAAGTCCAATCCCGTTTGCAGCCAAAATAGATAGCTGCCCTCGTTGAGAAGCCCACAGCACAAACGGAAACCAAACGATGAGTAGCAACAGATGGGTCGAGATCAGATAATCAAAAAAACGGCGCAAACGGCCATTCCATGTTCGCCGTACGTACACCCAGCTCTCCATGAGAATAAAGAGCGTGATTAAAGCTATTTCCATCGCAAATACGGCCGTAGTGATTGTGCCTA
>JBCCFD010000030.1:0-32462 GCA_039029915.1 Chloroflexota bacterium | reverse complement strand
CGTTTTTAAAAATCGAGCTGGAATGATTTGGTCAGTGTCGATATTTTCTGTGGGCAATGCCACCATTTTAGAGTCTAGTTTTGTAAAAGCTTGCATTTTACCTCCGGTGGAAAATAGTTTCAGGTGTTTTATAGTGTTCTAACGTCTGTCACCTTGCCCATTACGGCCGTTGCTGCTGCCGTGAGGGGGCTGGCTAAGAAAGTACGCCCACCTTTGCCTTGGCGACCTTCAAAGTTGCGATTGCTGGTGCTAACGGCATACTGGCCCGGTTGGAGCTGGTCGCCATTCATAGCGATGCACATCGAGCAACCTGCTTCACGCCATTCTGCGCCTGCATCTTTAAAAATTTCAGCAAGACCTTCTTGTTCCGCTTGTTTTTTGACATCTTGAGAGCCGGGCACCACCATCACGCGCACATCTTCACTCACTTTGCGCCCTTTCATCACCTCAGCTGCCTGGCGCAGATCAGAAATTCGAGAATTGGTACAGCTTCCGATAAAGACTACGTCGACAGGTTGCCCAATCAGCTGTTGCCCCGGTTGCAGGTCCATATAATTGAGGGCCTTCGCAATCGTGTTTCGCTCACTGATATCCGCCACGCTCATCGGGTCTGGAATGGCATCTGTGATTTTCATGCCAAGACCGGGATTTGTGCCGTAGGTGATCATGGGCTCAAGAACTGATGCGTCGATGTCGATTGATTTGTCGTAAGTTGCGCCCTCATCTGAAGGAAGCTGACGCCATTTAGCAACGGCCGTTTCCCACGCTTCCCCTTTAGGAGCAAATTGACGACCTGCAATATACTCAATCGTTGTGTCATCGGGGGCGACCAAGCCAGCTCGAGCGCCACCTTCAATGCTCATGTTGCAGATGGTCATGCGCTGTTCCATGGTGAGGCTCATGATGCCTTCCCCGCGATATTCAAAGACGTGCCCTGTCCCGCCCCCAACACCGATTTCGGCCAGCAGGGCTAAAATAATGTCTTTGGAAGCACATCCTTCTGGTAAACGGCCGTTGACATTGACGGCATACGTTTTTGGTTTACGCTGCAACAGGCATTGTGTGGCAAGAACGTGCTCAACCTCACTTGTACCAATGCCAAAGGCCAGTGCGCCAAAAGCCCCGTGGGTAGCCGTATGGCTATCGCCACACACGATAGTCATGCCCGGTTGAGTTAGTCCCAGCTCAGGGCCAATGACGTGGACAATGCCGCGATTTGGGCTGTGCATCCCGTGCAAAATGATGCCAAAATCTTTGCAGTTTTTCTCCATCGTTTCAATTTGCTTAGCGGCAATGGCATCTGCAATGGGGACGTCTAGCGGAGTTGTTGGGATGCTATGATCCATAGTGGCAACCGTCTGAGACGGCCGTTTCACTTTCAGACCGCGCTCCCGCAATCCGGAGAAGGCCTGTGGTGATGTCACCTCGTGAATGAGGTGAAGATCAATGTATAGAACGGCAGGACTACCTGGTTCATCTACAACGACATGATTTTCCCAAATCTTATCAATAATTGTTTTCGGTGTGCTCATATTTTCCTACTTTTAGTTGGTGCTATTGTTGGTTTGGTGTTTTTGAGAGTCACTCGTCATGCCTCACTGGTAATTAAGGAATAGGTTTTATAAGTCACTAATCGTCTATTACTTATCACTCTGGATGAGATCACCATAATCCAACTCGATCAATACTAATCATCATTCGGTTTTATGCCGCCGAATACAGCTAATTCAAAAACTTTTAGATAGGTGTCAACTTGGTCATATCCGATGTCGTGTAGCCATCGACACTGATCGGTGACTGACGCCAGAATGTTCGCTTGCTTATCAGGCCGATTGTAAAACTCCGTTGCAACATCTGCCCGACTTTGTGTATGACTCATATTTTGTTGGTAAGCAAAGAGAGAATCAATAAATAAGGATTCAAACTGTGATTCTATCCATTGGGTGGGTGAGGCTACGTGCTCGATATTAATAAAGATGCCCCCCGATGCCAAAGAATCAAAAATCTCTTTGTAAATCTTCTTTTTCCTAAGATCAGGTTGATGATGTATCGAAAAACCTGAAACGACCGCAGAAAAATTGGGTTCTGCTTGAAAATGGCTATTGAGCTGTGAAACCCAATTTGCATCTCCATAATCTATCTCTAAAAAAAGTGTGTTGGCAAAGCAACTGTTTCTCTGTTTGGCAGCGTTAAGCATTGTTTCGGAAAAGTCTACAAATACGGCCGTTGTTTCAGGAAACTGCTTTAGAATGTTGTGGCCCAAGATGCCATCCCCGCACCCTAAATCCAGAATGATCTTTGGGGATGGCTGTGCTGCTTTAATTAAGCGCAGCATGATATCGATTTGTTCATGTGCTAAGGGGATTGCACCCCGGACGCCTTCTAAATAGGTATTTGATAAGTCTGCGCGTTGCCAAACTTTGTCATCAATGCTCATTCCGTTTATCCTACTTTTGTGCCCAATACATTGTCAGGCGGACAAGATCGCATTGCACTCTACTTATACAAATTTCACAAAATGCCAATGTAAATGCCAAAAATTTGCTTCTTCCACAGAAGATCAACTGCCGTAAATCCTGCCTGCTGCAGAAGATTTGCGTGGGTTGTAAACGACAGGGGCGTGTCTTCTTCATAGGTTGAGCCTACAATTTCTTGGCGAGTGGCATGATCAAATTCAGGGGCTAAAAAATTGTGCCAATTCATCATATTCAACGCGGTAAGTTGATCGGTTGCCCCAGCAATATGGTCAAAACAGATAAAGCATCCACCTGGTTTTAGACCCTTAAAAATTGTTTGATAGAGTTTGAGATATTGTTCTTTGCGCCGACCATGGCAAATTGCAAAGGTGGATACAGTGGCGTGATATTCACCTTGCCCAACTGTGAAATCAGAATCAAATAAGTTAGCTACGGTTGTTTTGTAACGGCCGTTAAATTCTGCCAACGTTTGTTCACATTCAGAAAGCATGTTGGCTGAATAATCTACCAAGTTTATCGAAACCGCAGGGAAATCAGCTAGCAATCTTTTAGATGCTCGCCCTGTGCCTGCACCCAAATCCGCCAGGTTGGCATTTTCGGGAATGTAAATTGTTAGGGTATCACTAATTAGCTGTAGAGTTTCTTCATAGTCTGGGACCCATCTGGGCATAGTACGGCCGTAATTTTTTGTGTTCGTCTTTTCAAAGCGAGTCAGCACAGTATCAAAGCTATGGATGTTTTTTTTTGCATCAGCCAAGAGGCCGGTCATCTCATCTACAGATACGTTCATTCGCTTCGTTTTTCCAATAAAAAGGTTGGGTCACCATCAATACTCGTCACGTTCTTCTGTTCCCAGTAGATTTGAAGTTGGTCATCGCTTTTCGCTTCTGTCCACTTGATAAGCGTTTGACGCTCTTCGCGAAAATCCATACGCGGCACGGCATAACCGCACGACGTTTGAACAGATTCAACGTCACAAACAATCACCTGTCTTGCCCCAATGATGGGGGGGAACAACGCCAGCATCTCATCCCAATTAGCGTCGTAGTCGTGAATGGCTTGGCCCTGCCCATAAAGCCGCAAAATAAGCGGAGAAGCCGTAAAGCTGCAGAACATGATGGTCATGCGGCTGTTTTGCACAAGATGGGCGGCCGTTTCATTGCCGCTCCCGGTCACGTTCAAAAAGGCGACCTTGTTATCTCCAAGCACGCGAAAGCTGTCCATCCCTTTTGGCGAGAGATTAATACGGCCGTTGTCCGGCGCTGTCGACACAAAGAAAATGTGCTGCTCACTAATAAACTTTTTTATTTTATCGTTGATGTGATCAAAAAATTTAGCCATTTTTCTACTAATTAACCGGTCAACTATTTCCCTAATTAATATTTACTACGCTCGCTGATTCTTCTCTTGCTGCCAGCAGTTTATTTAAAGCGCTCAAATATGCGCGTGCACTGGATACAACAATGTCTGTACTTGCCCCGTGACCGCTGAACGTACGATCAAACGCTTCACCCGTTTGCGGATTAAAGCTGGTGCGGTCTTCATCATTAAGCGATTGAATCCGAATCGTTGTTTCAGCTTGGGCGTCCATTCCGCCAGTTACTGCATTGATACTAAATTCCGTCAGGCGATTTTTAACACCAATAATCCGATTGATTGCTTGATAAACAGCATCAACTGGTCCACTACCCAATGCAGCATCCTTGTATTCAATTTTATCTGGGCCAGTTAGGCTAACTGATGCGGTTGGTATGCTATGATCGCCGCATGACACTTGAATGTGATTCAGCTTCCAGATTTCGGGTGGCTGATAAATCTCATCGGCAATAATGGTCTCGATATCCACGTCGGTAACCACTTTCTTTTTGTCTGCCAATCGCTTGAATCGTTCGAAGGCGGCATTCAGGTCCTCTTTTGAAAGATTGTCATACCCCATTTGCTCAAGACGGGCCCGGAACCCTGAGCGACCAGACAGCTTGCCCATGACAAGCTTTGATGCATTCAAGCCAACGGTCTCAGGCCGCATAATTTCATACGTTAAGTTATTTTTGAGCATCCCATCTTGATGAATGCCAGACTCATGCGCAAAAGCGTTAGCACCCACGATTGCTTTGTTTGGTTGCACAATCATGCCTGTGTAAGAGCTGACCATACGGCTCGTACGGGTAATTTGAGTCGTATCGATTTTTGTTTCGACGTCAAAATGCTGCGGCCGAGTTGAAACAGCCATCACAACCTCTTCAAGTGAGGTGTTACCTGCACGTTCACCAATACCATTGATAGTCACCTCAACTTGACGGGCACCTGCTTCAACGCCAGCTAGCGTGTTGGCTGTGGCTAAGCCTAAATCATTGTGACAGTGTGTTGACCAAATAACTTTGTCAGACCCAGGTGTGTTTGCAATTAAATAGTTAATCAATCTGCCAAATTCTTCTGGGGTGGTGTACCCAACCGTGTCTGGAATATTGAGGGTGGTTGCGCCAGCTTTGATTGCTTCCCCTAACACCTGTACCAAGAAATCAGGATCAGATCGGCCCGCATCTTCCGGTGAAAATTCGATATCATCGCAGAGTGATTTTGCAAAGGTGACCGCTTCAATGACTTGGTCGATACATTCTTCACGGTCGATTTTGAGCTTGTGATCGAGATGGATATCACTGGTGGCCAAAAAGGTATGAATGCGATGTTTAGGGGCGGCCTTCACTGCATCGTAGGCGCGTTGAATATCTTCTTTGTTGGCACGGGCTAGACCGGCAATAGTCATGGGCACGCCGTCTTTTCGGCCTTCGGTGAGGGGGCCAATCTCTTCAGCAATTTGGCGTACTGCATCAAAGTCCCCGGGAGAAGCAATGGGAAAACCTGCTTCGCAAATATCAACACCTAGACGGGATAGTTGTCTAGCAATTTCAAGTTTTTCATGCACATTAAGGGTAGCACCAGGTGACTGTTCACCGTCGCGTAATGTGGTATCGAAAATGATAATTTGATCTTTCTTTGCAACACTATCTCCGTCCATTGTTCATATCTCCTTAATTTAAGTGTCAGTTATAAGGTGACAAGTAGCAGGCTGTCTTATCTTGAAATCTGATACTTGTCACTAGACACTTGTTTTATTCAATCTCTTTTGGATTCAACCACGGCATCATGGCGCGTAGGTCTTTACCGACTGCTTCAATCTTGCTGCCGCGAGCTTTGGCACGCATGGCATTGAAGCCCTCACGACCCGTTGCATTTTCATCAATCCACTCTTCTGCAAAAGAGCCAGTTTTGATATCGTTGAGCATTTTCTTCATGGTAGCGCGCGTTTCGTCAGTGATGATTTGCGGGCCACCAATGTAGTCGCCATATTCGGCTGTGTCGCTCACGCTGTAACGCATATAGGCCAAGCCACCTTGATACATCAGGTCAACAATAAGTTTCAGCTCATGCAGGCATTCAAAGTAGGCGATTTCTGGCTGGTAGCCAGCTTCAACGAGTGTGTTAAATGCGCTGTTTACTAATTCGCTGACGCCACCGCACAAAACGACCTGCTCACCAAAAAGGTCAGTTTCGGTTTCTTCGGTGAACGTGGTTTCAATGACGCCGGCTCGTGTGCAGCCAATCGCTTTGGCATACGCTAAGGCAAACGGCATTGCGTTTCCCGTGGCGTCTTGTTGAATCGCCACCAATCCTGGTGTGCCAACACCATCTACAAACACTTCGCGAACGCGATGCCCTGGTGCTTTAGGGGCGACCATACTGACATCAACGTTTTCTGGGGGCACAATTTGCCCAAAGCGGATGTTGAAACCGTGGCTAAACATTAGGGTTTTACCAGCAGTTAAATTTGGCTTGATTGATTCTTGGTAGATTTTGCCTTGCTTTGTGTCAGGTACGAGCACCATAATGACATCAGCAGCAGCGCAGGCGGCACCTGTTTCCATCACGGTTAGGCCGGCTTCCTCAGCTTTGGCCTTTGATGAACTGCCTTCATACAGGCCAACGATAACATCCGCCCCAGAGTCTTTTAGATTCATTGAGTGAGCGTGCCCTTGGCTACCAAAGCCTAGAACCGCTATCTTTTTACCCTCTAGCAGCCCCATGTCTGCGTCTTTGTCATAATAAATGTTTGCCATAATCTCCTCTTTTTTATTCAGCTGATTAGCTTTCTACTATTGATGTCCATTTTGATGAGCAGAAACGGCCGTTTTGCTCAATTGTGAATGATCCTGATCGCGAACCATTGCAATTCGCCCCGTTCTTACCATTTCTAAGATGCCAAAATTATTGAGTAATTGCAGGAGCGAGTTGATTTGAGCAACCTTACCCACAATTTGAATAATTACCGATTCCATATCAACATGAATAATATGGCCGCGAAAAATTTCGGTGATTTGCATCACCTCAGTTCGCGTCTCAGAATTTGCTTTTACTTTTATAAGGGCAAGCTCTCGTGAAATAGGATCGCTGTTTGTGACGTCTTCTACTTCGGTGACATTAATTAATTTATCAAGCTGGGTCTTGATCTGCTTCATATCCCGATCGCTACCATTGGCAACAAACGTCATGCGGCTGATGCCGGGGGTTTCGCTGTGTCCAACAGTTAAGCTTTCGATATTAAAGTTGCGTCTGCGAAATAGCCCAGCTACCCGATTTAAAACACCAGGCTTATCTTCCATCCAGGCAATCATCGTGTGTTGTTTATTATTCATATGCGCACTCATTTTAGTTTCCTTCTGATGTGGCTTCTGCAGGACGTCGAATCATGTCCGCGTTGCTTTTACCTGGAGCAACCATTGGGTAAACGTTGGTAAATTCTTCAACTTGAAATTCAAGCAAGAAGGGGCCATCAAAATTTTGAGCTTCTTTAATCGCTTCAATAGCTTCATCTTTCTTTGTCACACGGCGTGCGGCCATGCCGTATGCTTCTGCTAATTTGATGAAGTCAGGGTTAAATAGCGGTGTGCCTGAGTGACGTTTGTTATAAAACACATCCTGCCATTGACGCACCATACCTAAATAACCGTTGTTAATGATGGCAATTTTGATGGGCAGATTTTCTTGCATGATCGTTGATAGCTCGACCATCGTCATTTGAAAGCCACCATCACCAGCCACCACCCAAATTTCTTCATCAGGGGACCCCATTTGTGCACCAATAGCGGCAGGGAGAGCGTATCCCATCGTGCCTAAACCACCTGAGGTTAGCAAACTGCGTGGCTTGGTGTGGTTGTAATATTGTGCTTCCCACATTTGATGCTGCCCCACATCTGTTACGATTGTCGCGTCACCCTCATCTGTTTCGTGCCAAAGTGCGCGCATGATGTAAGGCGCCACAAGCTCGTCTGTTTCTTGCTCAAGAATGTCACGGTTAGTTGTTTCAGACTTCCATTCTTGAATTTGGGCTAACCAAGCCGGATGTTCATTGGCTTCTACCTGAGGAACCAATTCACGAAGAATAAGCAAAGCATCCCCAATAACTGGGGTATCTATCGTTAGATTCTTCCCCATTTCTGCAGGGTCAATGTCAGCGTGGATAATTTTTGCTTTTGGCGCAAAGGTATCAAATGCCCCTGTAAGCCGGTCATCAAGGCGCGCACCAATGGCGAATAGAACATCGCAATCTTGTAGGGCGTAGTTGCAGTAAGCTTCTCCATGCATACCGCCCCAGCTAATTGAGAGTGGGTGTGTTGTGGGGAAGGTGCCAATCCCTAAGAGGCTGGTTGCCACTGGGATATTCGCTTTTTCAGCTAGCTCTCGCAGTTCTTTCTCGGCTCGAGCGATGGAGACTCCTTGCCCTGAAACGATTAACGGCCGTTCTGCGTTGTTTAATAGTTCAGCTGCTCGGGTGACATCACCTGAATCTGGTGCATTAACATTTGGATTATAGCCAGGCAGATAAATCGATTTTGGATACTCAAAATCCATCGTTGCTTGTTGAACGTCTTTACAAACATCAACTAAGACGGGGCCTGGTCGCCCCGTGCTGGCGATATAGAACGCTTCCTTTATAGCCATTGCTAAGTCGCGAATGTCAGTAATGAGATAGTTATGCTTGGTGACCGGTAAGCTAACACCCTGTACATCAGATTCTTGAAAACCATCACGCCCTAATAGGCTGTTTGGGACTTGTCCCGTTATGGCTACAATCGGCGTTGAATCCATGTAGGCAGTTGCTAACCCAGTGATTAAATTGGTTGCACCCGGCCCGGATGTGGCAATGCAGACGCCCACCCGACCCGTTGCTCTAGCATAGCCATCCGCCATGTGTGATGCACCTTGTTCATGTGTCACAAGGACATGATGGATTGGATATTCATACTTTGCCAAATCGTCGTAAGCCGGCAGGATTGCACCACCGGGCAACCCAAAAACCACTTCCACGTCCTCAGCAATTAAGCTTTCCCAAATAATTTGACCACCAGTTTTGATATTGCTCATGAGATCTCCTTGGGTATTGGTAAGCAATACTTTTAAGAATTGCTTTTCTTCTCCAACTGTATAAATGAGTTTTAGCGATAATCGTGACTTCGATTCAGCCGCTAATAACAAAAAAGGCAGAAAATTTTGAAATTTTCTGCCTTAAGTAATTACCCAATCATTTGATTTATTTTGGGTCTGAGACTGAGAATCATGCATTGATGCACATTGCGCACAGGGATATTGGCCAAACATCATTTTTGTCTGGTTAAATTGTGGCCAATTGGCTACTGCAGGCTGTGTGTTCATGGTAAATTCCCAAAAAAAAACCGCCCTGTTGGGCGGTTTCCAGTGTCTTAGTCAATCAAATTGCCATTACCCAACGTAAGCTGTTCGTTCCTTGTTAATAATAAGGACGATGCTAAGGACAATAACAGAAATAAGTAGAATAGATAAGTTCAACATAATAGTACTCGTGCTTTGAGCGCAATAAGTATACGGTGAACTAAAAGAAGACGCCTATAGATATTTTGCTGAATAATGAGATAGGGGAGTTGTGCAATCTGTACAACAGTTTTTTGCTTTAACGGAGGTTAGAAATTGGAGAATAGAGAATGTGTATTAATGTGCCAAGAGGGTTAGCAATCACTAACCCTCTTGGACTTTCCCACTATTTCCCACTGAACCGCGCATTTAAGCACAAGTCGATATAAGTATAGGAAAATGGGACTAAATTATCTACGTATAACTTATCTGAACATCTAAATCGCAATTTTGGTGAAAGTGTACATATTACACTCTTTTTGTCAAAAGAAGGGTTATATGGCCTCTTTATCACTGCGAAGTTGCCATATTTTAAGAGCTAAATGGAGGGCTAGCCTCATATTTGATTTATTCAGATCGTGGCTTGTTAGGTCTTGAATACGTTCAAGTCGATACAGCAGTGTGTTTCTGTGAATATACAGTGCTTCAGCCGTTTGACTAATATTGCCATGATGGGTGAAATAGGCATCCATCGTTTTGACAAGACTGCTGCGATGTTGGTTGTCGTATTCAACCAGAGGTCCCACAACCTGCTCAGTAAATTCCTTGACTTGATTAAGTTCCTCGAGCTGCCCGAGAAGCCGATAGACGCCTAAGCTATTAAACTCAACAATTTGGTTAAGACTCAATTTTTCGCCTAGCTGCATTGCTTGTAGCGCTTCATTGTAAACTGTGGGCCATTCACTGAGCGACTGAGCCGGCCCACTCGATCCAGCGATTAAGGTTGCTTTTGGGTATTCCTTAAGCACTTGTTCTTTCAAACGGTTGGCTAAATCTTTTGAAGTTTCAAATTCTTCTACCGTTTTTAAAGCTTGAAAAATGATGACGTGCTTTTCAGCATAGGTGTGTACTAATGTGGCTCTTCGATGATTTTGAATAAGCCAATTGATAGATGTTTCAAGACGGCGAATTGATGGGGGATCCTCTCCTGCCCATGAAAAAACGAGAATGGCATGGGGCTGCTGAGTGTTGTGATCCAGCCGACCTTCTAAACGTTCTATCTCTTTTTGTGGAAGCGTGCCAGCCAGAAGACCTTCTAAGAAGTTGCCTCGTAGCGCCTTTTTTGCTTCAGATACGGCTTTTGCTTTAGCAAATTCGAGAGCGCAGGCGGAAGCACCGTGTTCTACGGCTAAATTATCGAGAAGATCAAGATCATCTGCTTGGCCGAGAATTGAAATATAGCCCCTCGCCCTATCGCCTGAAACTATAGGACTGACTAAACGGCCGATATTTTCAGGCAGCACCTGTTGCCAATAGGTCTGCCGCGCTCGAGCTGCAGCTTTTCGATTTCTCAAAATAGACGGCAGCTGTTCTCTTTGTCTGATAATTGAGATGATGGCATCTAAATCATAAGTAATATTTTGTGGCGCACTAACGGCTCTTACCTCCAGCCGCTTATCTTGAATGATAACGGTTTTGCCGGTTAGCTTAGAGATAACAACCGTCATCGCTTCTAAGCCCTGCTCCTCACGCGACATTTCTGCAAGCATTCGATAAAGTTGCATGCCTCTTTCAGCAGTAGCGTATTGTCTATCAACAAGAAGGGTGGCAATTGATTTGTACGTATCTCTGAGCGGAGTGCTTTCTGGAACACTTAAAATAGGAATATCCCAAGAAGGGACATTTTTCTGAAGATTATCTGATAACGCTTTAAATAGGATGATGCCCGAAACGCCGATTTGGACAAGTTCCTGAAGGCGGACGCTGAGGATGGTGGTGTCTACATCACCTTGCAGGTTAGGCGGGATGATGACAAGGTCACCCGGCTGGGCTTGAAGCGATAATTCTTGCCAAGACGTGAGCATGACTGTCCAGCGGACAGCATTTCGAAGCAAGGATTCACCTGATAATACGGCCGTTTCTAATGGCAAGGCCATTCGTAATACATCACTAAGTGTGACATTGTTTGGTTCTGTTTGATCTGTCATAGAATTTAAATTCAAGCCGCTGATTTATTAAAACAACGACCCAATAGCTTGAGTGAAAATGAATTCCAGTCACCGAAGGGACGCTGGAATACTTATTTTCCTCAAAGTTCGGATGTGTAAATCGAAGAAGAATCGATTTATGTGAGCGGAAAAGATTTAGAAATAAAATGAGCAGATTTATTTCAGCGTATTAAGGAAACGTATTGCTTCCACAAAAATCTATTCCAAACGATCCTTTTCGTTTACCATAAACTTCCGATGGCTAATCAGAATGAGAAAGAACTCACTCTTGTAGATCAACCGGTAAGCGAATTATAAAGGTAGTTCCTTCATTTGGCACGCTTACAACGTTAATCTCACCGCCATGTTGCTCAATTATTCGATGACTTGTGGGTAAACCAAGGCCCGTTCCTTTGCCAGGGTCTTTGGTTGTATAGAAGGGTTCAAAAATGTGGGTCATTTCGGCTTGTGAGATGCCTTTTCCATTGTCACGCACGAGAATTTGGAGATGATTTTTCTCTTCTGATAGCCGAGTGGTAATTTCAACTTCCCTATTTTGGTGAGCTTCTTCAAATGCGTCTTTGGCGTTTACAAATAGATTGAGCCAAACACCTTTGAGATGCTCCCAACTGGCTACAACCTTGGGGAGATTATTATCCAGATTAAGGACGATATTAATGGAAGCTTGGATAAGCTGGTAGCGAACTAAGTCTAGAGCCTGGCCGATTGAGGTATTTAAATCACCTAGAATAAAGTGATACTGTTCCTGTCTAGCAAAGTCTAAAAGCCCGCGCACAACGTTCGAAGCGCGCTCGCCTGCCAAAGAAATGAGTTCAACCGCCTCGTAATTTTCATCATCCTTAGGAATGACCATTTTTAGCATTTCAGCGTTGGCATTTACGGCCGTTAATGGATTATTAATTTCATGGGCTACCCCAGCTGCAAGCTGCCCAATTGCGGCTAACTTTCCAGCTTGCAGCAACGAGCTTTCCAAACGGCGCTCTTCAGTGCGATCTTGCCACAGGATGACGGCTCTAGCTGAGCTTTTTTGTTTCCCCGGAATAGGATATGCGCTAATATCCCATTCACGTGGCAAATGATCTTCTCCTTTATAGCTGAGCGTCCAGGTTTGCATCTCTTTTTTCTCGAGCGTTAAAGCAACATGGCAATGTTCGCATGGAGAAATTCGATTATAGAATGTCTTGTAGCAAAGGGGTCCAACGAGATCTTCCGGTTTTGAATTTAACTCTTTAGCTTTGCTTTCATTAACCGTCACCAACTGCCAATGGTCGTTAATCGTGTAGATAGGGTGTGGGATCCCATCAATCAACGCTTGCAAAGTATCGCGACTTTCAAGAATTTGCTGTTGGCGCAGGCGAACTCTTTGGAAAAGCCAAGAGTTTTCGATCGCTTCACTGATTGAGCTAGCCAAAGATGAAAAAAGGTCTAGATCAACTTCAGTAAAAATGCCTTGAAGTTTATTGTAGGCACTGAGGACACCGACGGGTCTATCCCGCACCATCAAGGGGGCGGCAATGACTGAACGGATTGGGTGGTTAACCGGCACATCAACATGGGGATCGAAGCTTTCGCTGGAGTCTGGTGAGTTGATAAAGACGCTGCTTTGCTCCAGAAAAAGTTTGTTGAGCAATCCCCCAGATTTGGGAAGTGGGGGGATATTGTCTACTGGAATTAGTTGCCGATTGGTGAAAACCTCTTGGTAGGTAAGTTGCCCGCCTTCGACAATTAAGGCGCAGGCTGTTTCGATGCCGAGTAGTTCGTTTACCCCAGCAACGGCCGTTTCCAGCACCTCTTTTGTTTCAAGAGAAGCCGCTACAGCCTGACTTAGCTGATTTAAAATAGCTAGCTGTTGACTTTGACGCTGAAGCAGTTTCTCTAACTGCTGGGTGCGTAAAATCGTGTTGACTCTTGCCAAAAGCTCTTGAGGCCGATATGGCTTAGTCACATAATCGTCTGCCCCAGCAGTGAGCGCTTCCACTTTTTCGCTGCTGCCTGCCGCCGCCGTCAATAACACAACGCGTGTATATCGCAACTCTGTGTGAGAGCGGATCCAATTTAACACATCCAAACCAGACACATTAGGCATGCGCATGTCGAGGAGTACCAAATCAATATCTGGTTTATCAATTTCCAAAGATTCCGATAAATAATCAATGGCCCGTTGACCATCTATTGCTAAAGTAATGCGGAAGTTTTCCTTCTTTGAAAGATAGTCAACAACTGCTTCTGCAATTTCAGGTTCATCATCTACCACGAGTAGATGGGCCGGTTGGGCTGGCTTAATTTGGTCGGGGGATGGTGGGTGGGGTCGTGATGTTGTTAAATTTGGAATTGACATCGATTCGATAAATTGATTGGCAACTTCAAAAACACCGTAAGTCCCTGTGGACTTACGATGTTCATAAACCTTAGGTAATTAGCCTAATGGTGATTGAGAGTTTGTTGCAAAAGTATATCCGTGTCCTTGAATGGTCCGAATATAGATAGGTTGACTGGGTGCCGGTTCAATCTTTTCGCGCAAATTCTTGATGTGGGCCCGAACAAGTTCGGGGCTGCCTGTGTCTGGTGGATAATCCCAGACATCCTGCAGAAGCTGCTGGCTATTAAAAACCTCGTCTGCGTGACTCATCAAATGGTAGAGCAAATCAAACTGCACGTTTGTCAGGAGGGCATCACCGTGAGGGGTTGTCACTTTAAACGTGCGGCAATCGAGTCGAACATCGCCAGCGTCTACGTGACTTGGCTTTTCAGGCTTAGCTGTCGTGTCGCCGGAACGACGTAGAATGGCTTTTACCCGAAGCTGTAGCTCTTCCATATTAAATGGCTTGCTCAAATAGTCATCGGCACCTGCACGGAACCCTTCAATTTTGTCTTCGTCTTTTGCTTTAGCTGTTAAAAATAGAACGGGCAAATCTTTTAGCAAAGGGTCTCCACGAATCTGCCTACACACTTGATACCCATCGGCACCAGGCATCATAATATCTAAAACAAACAGATCTGGCTGATGTCGTCTTGCCAGTTGAAGGCCTTCAGTCCCGCTTTGGGCGACCATTACCTGGTAGTTATACATCTTTAAAGCTCTCTGCAGAGTTCTAGATACGAGTTCATCATCGTCGATAACAAGTATCGTGGCCATATGTAAATCCTTTGCTTGAGGAAATCTCGTTTTGCCTGCACGAAGTTGACAAACCGTGATTGTCCAAACTTCAAAAAAGCTTCTACGCTTTATCTGTCATACATCCTGAGCCTGCCAAAGCGTGCCCGTCGGGGAGCGCAGAATGCTTAACATACTGGTTCAACACTCATTAGGTGTATTGACCGCTTGCCACCATCTATTTGGAAACCGCTTTGTCAGACCTGCTAATGAGGCGGTGTTGTACTGGAATAATCGCTGTTGTTATGTGAACACCTTATGTCATTATAACAGATTTTGGGTCCTATTTGCACGCGGGAATTTGGGTAGGACTAAAGTACCGATGATGGAAGAAAGAGATTAAGAGATTAGGAGATTTTTCAGGTCAATGATTTTTAATCTCCCAATCTCCTAATCCTCAATTTATTATAGAAGTAATCGCATTGGATTTTCGAGAATTTGCTTCAACGTTTGCATGTATTGTGCTGCTTCTGCGCCATCTGTCACGCGGTGGTCGGCTGAAATGGTGGCTTTCATGCGAACACCAATTGTGATTTCGTCGTCAACAATAACCGGCACCTTCTTAGCCGAAGCAACTGCGAGGATAGCTGCGTTAGGCGGGTTAATTATGGCCACAAATTGCTCAACCTCGAACGCACCAAGGTTGCTGACTGTGAAGGTTGATCCTTCGACATCAGCAGGCATCACTTTTCCTTCGCGGGCACGGCCAATCATCTCTTTGTGGTCTATGGCCACTTTGGACATCGTAGAGATGTCGGTGTTCTTTTGAACGATAGTCAATAGGCCACCTTCAACGGCCACGGCCGATCCGATATTGATGTCATTGTGATAGACGATTTTATCACCTGCAAAGGAGGCATTGATATTTGGGAATTCGCGTAAAGCCAGCGCCGCTGCCTTTACAACCAGATCGTTGACAGATACTTTTTCTTCAGGCGTAAGTGAGGCATTGATCTGTTTGCGGAGAGCTAAGGCAGCCTCCATGTCGATATTGCTTGTCACTTGGAAGTGGGGCACAGTTGTTTTGCTTTCCGTCATGCGGCGAGCAATTGCTTTGCGCATACGGCTGAGCGGTTCTTCGTAGCTGTTAGGACCAACAGGCACTTCATGCACCACAACCGGTGCCGGTGTGACCGCTGTTGGAGCGGGTGTGGTAGCTTGAGCTGGAACAAAGTTCTCGACGTCTGCTTTGCGAATACGGCCGTCTGGCCCTGAACCAACGACTTGCGATAAATCAATGCCCTTTTCTTGAGCAATCCGACGGGCAACGGGGGTAGCTCGAACGCCACCTGGCAAGGTGTTATCGGCTGGCACCTGTGATGGTGGGGCTGCGGGAGCAAGAGCCGGTGTAGAAATGGCCGTTGCTGGCGCACTTTCTGCTGCTGGTTCTGGTGCGGTGGCTGGTTGCGTGGCCGGAGCAGCACCAGCCCCATTCATCATGCCCGAGATATCTTCGCCTTCTGCGCCAACGATGCCCAAATTGGCACCAACGGGCACGTTGTCACCCTCATTAGCTAGGATGGCAAGCAAAACCCCTTCCGAGCGTGCTTGAAGCTCTTGGGTCACTTTATCCGATTCGATTTCGGCTAAAATATCACCCTTGGCGACCGGATCACCAACGTTTTTTAGCCAGCCTCCCATCGTGCCTTCTTCCATATCAAACCCAAGGGTAGGCATTTTAATATAGTCAGCCATTAAAGAATCTCCTTTACCGCTGTGATCACTTTGGCCGCATCGGGTAAAGCGTGTTTTTCAAGCTTACCTGCGTAAGGCGCAGGGACATCAAATTGGGCCACGCGCTTGATAGGCGCATCTAAATAATCAAACGCTTCTTCTTGCAAGCGGGCCACGAGTTCTGCCCCAATACCATATGTTTTGTGGCCAAACTCTACGACAACCGCTTTGTTTGTTTTCTTAAAAGATTCAACCGATAAAGAGGTGTCGAGAGGCTGGAGTGATCGTAAATCAATGATTTCTGCTTCGATGCCTTCTTTAGATAACTCAGCGGCGGCGGCTAGTGATACATGAAGCCCTTCGCCATAGGTCACTATTGTAACATCAGTTCCCTCACGTTTCTTGTCAGAAACACCAATTGGAACGGTGTATTCTCCTTCAGGGACTTCATCACGGACTCGCGGTGATGTGTAAAGCGGTACCGGTTCAATGAACATGACGGGCGCTTCATCACGGATTGCCGCCTTAAGTAGACCTTTGGCGTCGTATGGTGTGGCTGGTGAGACAACCTTTAGGCCTGGAAAGTGGGCAAAAATAACGTCGGGTGTGTGACTGTGAGTGGCCCCGAGCTGTTTACCACCCCCGCCCGGTGCCCGAAATACAAGCGGACAGGTGAATTGGCCGTTGAACATATGGCTCATCTTCGCAGCATGGTTGACAATAGCGTCAAAGGCCACAAAAGCAAAGTTGATCGTCATGAATTCTGCGATAGGCCGTGTGCCTGCTAATGCAGCCCCAACGGCGGCTCCAGCGATGACCATTTCTGAGATAGGGGTATCGCGCACGCGCGCTGCCCCAAATTCGTCAAGAAAGCCCTTGGTAACGGCGTAGGTGCCGCCCCATTCGCCAACTTCCTCACCCATGATAAAGACGCTCTCGTCTCTTTGCATCTCTTCGCGAATCGCTTCTGTAATTGCTTCACGTAAGGTTAGTCTAGGCATTAGTTCACCCCCGGTGTGGCTGGATAGATGTGGTCAAATAAGGTGTCTAGCGCAGGCTCTGGTGATTCATCTGCAAATTTTACCGCTTCATCCATTTGGGCGTCTACATCTGTTTGAATTTTGATGCACTCGTCTTCCGTGACGCCGTGTTCGTTGATAAGTTTATTTTGGAGCAGGGCGATTGGGTCTTTTTCATCCCGCCATTTATTTAGTTCTTCGGTGGTGCGGTAGCGGGTACGATCCCCGATGCTGTGACCTTCGTAGCGATAGGTCATCATTTCAAGCAGCTGGGGGCCTTTGCCTTTTCGACAGGCGGCGATAGCTTTTTGGGTGGCTTCATAAACGGCCGTTACATCCATGCCGTCTACAACTTTTGAAGTGATTTTGTACCCCTTTGCTTTATCGACGATGCGATTGACGGCTGAAGCTTTCTCGATTGAAGTGCCCATGCCGTACTTGTTGTTTTCGCATATCCAAACAACCGGCAAATCCCACACCTTTGACATGTTAAGGGATTCGTGGAAATACCCGATGTTGGTTGCGCCTTCACCAAAGTAGCAAAGTGTAGCTGCGTCTGTTCCTTTATATTGTTCAGCAAGCGCTAGGCCCGTGGCCAGTGAAAGGTGGGCGCCAACGATGCCGTAGCCGCCCCAAAAGGTGAGGTCTTTGCTGGCCAGATGCATTGAACCGCCGCGTCCGCCGGTTACCCCTGATGCTTTGCCCATAAGCTCGGCAAGGACGTTTTTGGGCTCTAGCCCAACGGCAAGGGCGTGGCCGTGGTCACGGTAAGCGGTGATAACGTGGTCGCCAGCTTTTCGGGCACCAATGGTGCCTACCGCGATTGCTTCTTGTCCAATGTAAAGATGCAAGAAGCCTTTAATTTTACCTTCAAGCTGGTAAAGCTCATCACAACGCTCCTCAAAGCGGCGGATAAGCACCATTTGATGGTACCAATCTAGTAATGTTGCTTTTTCCATTCAGATCTCCTGTGAAGTTAGGTGTCAGGTATCAAGTGTCAGGTTACATGTGGGATATTTCCTGTTTCTTGAGATTTTTGTTCTAACTCTGTCTCATCTCTTTAATTATTAATATTTTTGTGGGTGATGGCTTACAAACGTAAGCAGTCTAGCATGATATTACCAAGCTTTTGTTGGTTAGACGACGTGTGGGGGTCACTTTTGCTAGTGAATTTTCACCAAGAGCGAGGGCACTTTTGTGGGCAAATGAAGAGACTGAAATAGGCGGGTTTTTTAGTTGAAAACGGCCGTTTTGGCTGCTAAAAAAGCAAAAATTAAAAGATTAATTTTTTCTAAGAGTTTGTGATTGGTGTTGCTTCAGCGCCTTGTTTATCCATTGGCAGACACCATTGGCGGCTATTTAACCCGTTTTTGGAAAACGCGTGTCGCATGGCGTCTCCAATTTGAGGGAGATTGTTTGGTGCGAAGGCGATGAGGCTAGGGCCAGCACCGCTAAGAGCAACCCCCTTGGCACCCATTTGGTAGGCCGCCTCGGCTGCTTCTTCAGCTCCGGGAATCAGCGTGAGGCGATAGGGCTGGTGGAGTCTGTCCTGCATTGAAATTTTTAGCTTGTCGTAGTCGTTGGTTTGAAAAGCCCGCAGGAGCAGCGCAATGCGACTGCAGTTGAAGATGGCGTCTTGGCGGGAAACGGCCGTTGGTAATATGGCACGGGCTTCCTCGGTTAACATTTTAAAATCGGGCAGGACAACCACCGCATTGATGGGTTGAATATCGATGCATTCAATATGCGTGCCGGAGTCGTGCATGAGGGATAAGACGAGACCGCCATACATGGCGGGGGCGACGTTATCAGGGTGACCTTCCATTTCGATGGCAAGATCCAATACCTCTTTCTTAGACAGGGGAAAGCCAAGCAGGCCGTTAGCACCCATCAAACCAGCTAATACGGCCGTTGAGCTGCTTCCCAATCCGCTTCCAACGGGAATGTGGTTTTGCTGCTGAATGTGCATAGGAAACGGCCGTTTTCCTAATCGATCAAACAAGGTCAGCGCAGAAGTGAAAATCAGATTCGTTTCATCAGCCGGAATTTTTCGGGCATCAACACCCCCGATTTCAAAGCTTAGCCTGTCTGCTTTTGAGAAAATGGTTTCATTGTGAAGAGATAAGGCCATGCCTAAGCAGTCAAAGCCGGGGCCAAGATTAGCTGATGTGGCAGGAACGGAAACTTTTATTTGATCACACATATCGTTTTGCCTAAGGGGAGAACAGAAAGCTTATTGAAATCAAACAGTTTCGTAAATGTTTTTGCTCTCTGGAAAGTAAACCATATCAATGATTAGGAAATTCAAACTCTATTGTGAGATTTACTTATGTCCTGTATTTTGTCGATTTTCTGTCTGTGAATAATTTTACAATTGATTTTATTTTTGATCATGAGGTATTTATCCCAAATTCAGTTCACCCCACTCGTGCAGTCGTCCCATAGAATTGTCTTTAGAAAGAAATAACTGTTAGTTTTTGCCTCTATTACTGTGCATTTTGCAACTGGCGTTTACTATTGACAAAACTTCAATTTGTCGTTATATTGTCGCCATGTCGAAATTTAAGCGGTTTTTGAAAAAGATAGCGACAAATAAAGATCAGTCATCGGTACACCCAACATCTGCAAAGCTTATTAAGGGCGTAGAGAAAAATAGCTGTTTGCTTCCTTCTCAAATGCAGAAAAAACAGTGCGATCAGTGTGATGATCCCTCTTTCTTACTTATTTAGGAACAAGGTTGCCTCGACGAGGGGGTGATGGTTCAAGCGGGTTTGCTTTTAAGCAAACCCGTTTTCAATTAATCAAGAAGGTGCTTGGGGCTTGAATATTCGTGGAATGTGATATTAGGAAAAAGCGGCGATCGGCAAATTAAGGCTGTTTTCGATATAATCTAATGTAGGAACAATCGAGACGGCATGCTTTGGGTGGGTATTGGCATTTATCCCCGCCAATTTGTCTTAAAAAATTTTATTCACCCTTCATGACAAAACTCAGTGTTGTTTTCTAGTATGGAACCTAGCAGGGTTCATGCGCTTGTTAATGATTTATACTTTTGGAACTAGACAATGCTGTCATTCACGCTACTCAACCAAGCCAAAATTTTAAAAGACAACACACCTCTCTCACAATTTCGCAGTCAAAAAGAGGCTGCACTTCTTATTTATCTTGCCCATATGGGCGAAACGCACCCGCGTGAATTTATTGCTGAGCTACTTTGGGAAAGTAGCACGACCAAACAATCATTAACCAATTTGCGCACCGCTCTGGCCCGACTTAAAAAACAAGTTGGGGAGGATGTGCTTATTATCACTCGCAAAACGATTGGCATAGCTCCCAATAAGATAGATCGGGTTGATTCCACACATCTTTTAGAAACGATTAGCGCCACCTCTGCGATCGACACGGCCGAAAAAGCAAAAAAACTCCAAACAGCCTTAGAAGCGTACCAAGGGGAGTTTCTCGCTAATTTTAGCGTGACAAAAGCAGGTCAGTTTAATCAATGGGTGATCTTTACTCGAGAAGAGATTCGGCGCCAAATTGATGCCGCCTATGAGAAGTTAGCCCAATTTGCGATTGCCACTGAAGATCATGAATATGGTTTAGCAATTGCCGATCGCTGGCTAAGCGTTGATCGCCTGAACGAATCCGCGCACTCTTTACGAATCCGCCTATTGGTTGCTACTGATAAAGGGCGTGAGGCGGTATCTGAATATCATAATTTTACCGATTTGCTGCAGGCTGAGCTTGGGGTTGAGCCGCCTGAATCATTGTCAGATCTTGTGAGAGAGATTCAGCCACCACCAACGGATATTAATCGAGCTAAGCGTGGCGCTCGACACAACCTCCCCCCAACTTATGATCAATTCTTTGGTCGTCAAAACGATAGACAAGAGATTCACACGCGGCTTGATCAGCCTTGGTGTCGTTTAGTCACCTTGGTGGGGCAAGGTGGGACTGGAAAGACCCGCTTCGCCACCACGCTCGCCCGCAGCCGCTTGGGCCAATACCGTGATGGTGTTTGGTTTATTGAGCTGGCTAATTTGGACTCGGAGGATGATGATTTAGCAGAGACGATCGCCGTTGAAATCGCGATAGGGCTTGATTTGCGCCTTTCCGGGTCAGACACTCCGATTGAGCAACTGTTGAATCATCTTCAGTATAAGCAGATGCTTCTCGTTCTGGATAATTTTGAACACGTGTTGATAGGCAAACAGCTTGTATTAAATATCATTCAGCGGTGTGAACAGGTGCAAATTTTAGCAACTTCGCGTGAAGCTTTGCGACTGCGTCCTGAATGGGCTTTTCCGCTTTCCGGGTTAACTTATCCGACAAATGGTGATGAAGACGAGCCTGCAACGGCCGTTCAGCTTTTTGTTGCCCGTCGTGCTCAGCAGCAGTGGGATGAGCTTGATGCGGATGAATTAACGGCCGTTCGCAAAATATGCCGTATCGTTGAAGGGCTACCGCTGGCCATTGAACTAGCCGCCGCCTTGACCCGTTATGATAGCTGCCAAGAGATTGCTGAGCGGTTGAAAGATGGGTTTGATGCCTTAAAGGCGACGCTAGATGATGTGCCTGACCGACATCGCGGACTGTATACGGTGTTTGAAATGTCCTGGCAAACCTTAACGCCAACTTTACAGCAGCGGCTGACCCGATTGGCTTATTTTAGAGGTGGCTTTGACAAAACGGCCGTTTCGCAAATTGCCGATACCACACCTCAACATCTCACCGCATTAGCTGAAAAATCTTTGCTTACATTTAACCGAACGAATAAGCGGTACCGTCTCCATCCCGTGATTCAAGCGTACGCCGAAGAACTAAGAGCGCCGTTTGATAAAACCCCACAAAAACATGCCGACTATTTCCTTAATTTACTGGCTGAACACAGCCAACCCCTCCAAAAAGACAAGCCACAAGACTCAATGGCCCTGCTTGAGCCTGACCTTGAAAACATACGCCTAGCGTGGCAAACGGGTTTGGAAACAGAGCAGGCTGACAAATTACTCAACGGGCTTACGTCGCTTTCTATTATTTATCAACTGCGCGGCTGGGCGCTTGAGGGTGAGACCGTGATGAGGACGACGGTAGAAACGGCCGTTTTGTGGGAAGAACCCAGCCTGTCGCTAGCAACACGAGCCGGTTTAGAACAAGCCCGCTTCCAAAACCGCCTCGGTCGTTATCATCCAGCCATTCAAACGCTCAAGATAAGCTTATCCCGAGCAGAAAAAATCAACGACCAATGGGCAGAAGGGATGGCCTACGTTTGGTGGGGTGAATCACTATGGCGCTTGGGAAAATATGAATTAGCTAAAGATAAAATCAATCTAGCTTTGGCAATTGCAAACAATATTGGAGATTCATTGATTTATGCTTGGGGTCATCATCAATTAGGTGTGATATTTGATATACAAAGTAAATTTGACTTAGCATTAAAGCATATTGAAAAAGCATGTTTCACTTGGGAAGAACTTAATAATACTCAGGCCTTAAGTGGAAGTTTAAATAGCAGGGGAATTATTTTTCATAATTTAGGTGACTCATCTAACGCAAAAAGCTCATTAGAAAGAGCACTTGAACTTTGTGATCAATTTAGTGATCGTTTTCGCAAATCCCATTTGATTAATAATCTTAGTTTGCTGGCAACCAAACAAGAAGATTTTTCAGGTGCTATTTATTACCTAACGCTAGGGTTACAATTAGCATCTGAAATAGGCAACCAGAGAATGGTAGGCACTATTCATGCGAATCTTGCTAGGAATTATAATTTCTTAGGAGAATATAGTTCGGCAGAAAAACATGTAGAGCAAGGTATACGTATTTCAAAAGCCACTGGAGATCAACAATCATATATCGAAGGAATGTTGGCATTGGCTAAGACTAAACAACATTTGGCCGAATTTATTGAAGTTCAATCAATTTTGCAAGAAGTTTTAGAGATTTGTAAAGCCCAAAATCTTAAGGGATTTGAATTAGAAACATTATTATTTTTAATTGAAATAATAGCAAAATATGATAAGAGTGAAGCAAAGGGGTTATATAATGATGCTAAATTATTGGCGAATGAGCTCCCAAACCCAGATTTGCTTGAACGCACCATTTCCATTAAAGCCTTACTAAATTAAGTGATTGCAACACAAAAAAGAACCTGTTTTGTAAGCAGGCTCTTTTTTTGTGAATCATGTTTTTGTTATTTATCCTCCACAATGACCACTTGAACTTAAATTGCAGGCAAAAGTTGTGGCGGGTTGAAGGGCGATTAGAATCGGGACGATAGCTACGAATACAACGGATTTAAAATTCTTAATACGGGACATGTTATTTCTCCTATACTTTATGTTTCGCGATTCCCTGTGAACCGCTCTGTTGCACACAAGATAGGAAGAGCTCGCACCCACAGCGCACCCAAGTGAATGGTGAATTGAGAATGGTAAATAGTGAATTGTGAATTGAGAGGCGGTTTACCATTCATCGTTCACCATTTACCATTTAAAATTTTTTTCAAAACCGAAATGGAGACGAAAGATTTTAAATAATAAATTTACACTTTTTACAATTCGTCATTCGTAATTTACCGTTTATAATTTCAAAATGGCCAAAGGGGATGATCTTCAAGAACGACTCACAGAATTTGCAGTACGCATCATTCGTCTATGTGAGGCAATGCCTAAAACAGTGACAGGAAAGCATTTAAGTGGGCAATTGGTACGAAGCGGGACTTCACCTGCTTTCAACTACGGTGAGGCGCGCGCTGCGGAAAGCAAAAGAGATTTTGTGCATAAAATGCGAGTCGTTCATGAAGAACTCAATGAATCAAATATTAATTTGCAGATTATTTTGAGAAGTCAGCTTTTGTCTGAAGAGAAGCTGAAAAATATCATGGATGAATGTGATCAGCTTTGTCGGATTGTGAATGCCAGTATTCAGACGACATTGGGGAAGAGGTGAATGGTAAATGGTGAATGGTGAACGGTGAATGGTGAACCGATTGGCATTCGAAATTGATAATTTACCCCGCTTTACCATTCAAAATTTATAATTTACCGTTTACAATTTTCATAATGAGTGATCAGCTAAAAATCAACCTTCTTGGCCCCATGCACGTCACCGTTGGGGGCGAAACGGCCGTATTTCGCACTGACGCCTTGCGCGTTTTGCTAGCATATTTGGCTGCCCACCAGGGCACACCCCAGCGTCGCGATACGCTGGCAGGTTTGCTTTCACCTGACCGACCAGATAAAGAAGCTTTAACCTATCTCCGCAATCGCCTCACTCGCCTTCGTAAATCGATAGGAGATGAAAACGCTAGCCCACCTTATTTCGATATTGACCGTAAACAGATTGCTCTCCGCTTTGGTGACGACATCGTGATTGATCTCATTCAGTTTGAGCAAAACCTGAAAGCAGTCGAAACCCACACCCATCGTCAATTGGTGGGCTGCCCCACGTGCTTAGCGAGGCTTGAAAAAGCCACCCAATTGGTGCGGGGTGACCTGCTGGCTGGGCTAAACTTTTCTAGCGACACGTGGGAAGCGTGGCTCATTAATCAGCGTGAGCATGTTCAACAAAGGGCATTAGAAGGGTTGACGTGGCTTCGAGAAGCTAAAATGACGCTGGGGGAATTTACGGCCGTACTTGACATTGCTCAGCAGCAGCTCAGCATCGAGCCGTGGCAAGAAGCCGCCCATCGGGCCATCATGCTGGCTCATGCTCAGCTCGGCGATCGGAACGCCGCTCTGGCACAATACGATCTGTGCCAACAAACGCTCTGGAAGGAACTTGGTGTCGAACCGGAAGCAGAAACAATTGCACTGGTAGACAAACTAAGAGACGTTGATCAGTTTTCAGTAATCAGCGAGCGGTTAGCAGAAATTCCCCACAATCTGCCTTTGCAAACCACCCATTTCTTCGGTCGTGAGGAGGAGCAGGCCCAACTGCTCGAACGGCTGGTTGATCCCGCTTACCGGCTTGTGACGCTTCTGGGCATGGGGGGGATTGGTAAAACACGATTGGCCATTGAAGCGGGGAATCAGGTTAAAGCCAACTTTCCTGATGGCGTTTGGTTTATCCCCCTTGAGGCTGTTCGGGGTGGTGCAGAACAGATTAAAATTGCCGTTGGCGAAGCGCTAGGTTTAGGGCAAGCTGATAAGCAGTTAACGGGTGATCAGGTGCTGGCTATTTTGCGTGAAAAACAGCTCTTGCTCATTTTTGATAACAGTGAGGTTGTTATCGAAGAGCTGGACTTTATTGCTGAATGGCTGAGACGTGCGCCAAACATTGCCATCTTGGCCACCTCTCGTGAGCGGCTTAACTTTCAGGCTGAATCCGTTGTGTTGCTGGACGGCCTGCCCATCGGCACGGCCGAAATGAATGCAGCCGAAGCGCTGTTTATTGAACGGGCTCAAATGGCAAGACGTGATTTTGAAATAACGGCCGTGACGCTCTCCGTTATTCGTCAAATTTGTGAGCTGGTTGACGGTTCGCCCTTGGGCATTGGCCTAGCGGCGGCGTGGGTACATCGGCGTTCGCTTTACCAAATTTTAGATGAGATTGGTCGTTCGCTTGACATTCTCAGCACCCGAATGCGCGATGTTGACCCCCGACACCGCAGCATACGGGCCGTATTAGAGACGTCTTGGCAGCTTTTAGAGCCCGAAGAGCAAACGGCGCTTGCATCTCTTTCTGTGTTTCCCAGCTCGTTTACGGCCGTTGCCGCTGACTACGTTACAAAAGTCAGCCAATTCGATCTCGATGTCCTTTGTGACAAATCATTACTCCAACTCCAGCATGTTGAAAGCCGCTACCTGATGCATAGCCTCATTCGCCAATTCAGCGCCGAAAAACTGGCTGACCAAACGGCTGATGCGACCTTGAAATTTGTTGACTATTATTATCAATACGCCCATGCGCACCAAAACAACTACCATTCGCTTCAACCAGAATGGCACAACTTTTCCGCCGCCATTGTGAAAGCCCAAGAGATTGGGGCATGGCAAGTCATTATTGACCTGACCCAACTGCTAGATGAGCCTTGGTTCCGGCAAATCCGCTTTAACGAAATGCGTGAAGGGCTGACCATTGCTTTGGTCGCCGCTACCGTGCTCCAAGACAAACCTGTGCTTGGCCGGGCTTTGCTCCGTCTTGGGGAGGTTGAATTTGAACTTGATGATTATGCCGCCGCTGAAATGCACATCAAGTCAGGCTGGGAGATGATGGCCAGCTTAGAAGATGGTTTGGGCGTCGCACAGGGGATGTATTTATACGGCCGTATCAAGCGATACCAGGCTGAGCCTGATCAAGCACTAAAGCTTTACGAGAATGCCAAGCGCATTTATGAAGAGGAAAATGAACCAACAGGTGTCGCTAAATGTCTGAGCAAAATCGCCATGTGCTGTTGGGATGAGAATGAAAAGGCACGGGATTATTTAGAACAATCGATTGCGCTGCAACGTGACACAGGCATATCGTCAGCCTATGTTGAATCGCTTCGGTACCTAGCTCGCCTTAAACTGGTAGCGGGGGAGTATGATTTAGCAGAGGTTGATTTAATTGAAGCAGAGCACATTTGTCGAATAGAAAAAGATGCAGGGGAGTATGCCGCTGTTCTTTTTGAGCGAATGGTGTTAAGTAAGAAGCGTGAACAGTTTGATGACGCTTTAAAGTTTGGGTATGACTGTTTAAATACCTTTCAAAAGTTAGGCAGTTTAAGATGGCAGGGCCTCATAAAAATGCAATTAGGACTCTTGCATCAACTGAAGAGGAAATTTGAGCAAGCTCTACCATTAATGCTTGATGGATTGGCTATTTTTGAGGATTTAGACGATAAGTTTGAACAGGCACATTCCCATTATTGCTTATCCAAACTGTACGCTGATCTGGGTCAGCCAGAAAAACACGAATGGTCCAAACAGCAGGTCATCAATCTTAATGCTGTGCTGAATGATCAGTGGTTAGAGGATTTGATCAACAAACTAGACCCCTCTTAGCGATTAGCAATAGAAGAAAAGGGGATGTAGGTAGCCTCAATTAGATCGACTGTTGAGGCCACCTGCAACTGCCTTGTCACCATGAGCTTTCTTAGATTATGGTAATTTTGGTTTTGTGTTTTTAGAGGTTTTATACCTCAAGGTGCCTTTACTTCCAGAACCGCTATCTGGACCATCATTTCGCCAACTATGACAAAGCGTCTCTAAATCATCGATAAGACATTTTCCTAGGTCTATCAATGGAAAATTTGGGACACGCATCTGAGCAATTTCTTGACCTGTTAAATCCGCCATCTCTGCATCATACAAAGTTAGATCTTCATATGGGGCGTGGCTCCACGGGATAGCAGGCACACGCTCAACCGGACGCTCGGCGTCACTAGGATGAAGATGCGCATTTTGCATAAGAATGGATGAAAACAACTCAATAAATGGATGAACAGACTGCAAAATTTCAAAAACATCAATACTCTCTTCGCCCCAATTTGGATGATGGATTTTTGCATGGCCAGAATTTGGATCGTCTCCGTCAACGCTATATCCAAGTGGTTCTAAATTAATAGACCAGTTCCAATTTAAATGGAAGGCGGCATCCTTGAATGGATAATGTTCAGGGTTGATTTCGCTTAGAGTTGTTAAAATTTGGGAGAGAATAAACGGCCGTATTATGCTTGGCGGATGCATGCCATCGCTTGAACAAACGGCATCTTCATCACCAGATGCCAGCAAGGATTGTAAACCAAGTGCCATTAACGGCCCCGCAATCATGCACCCATAAATATCAGCAAAAATCTCCTCAATCCATTCAAAATAGGGATGTCCTTTAAACTGTTCTTGGGCTAATTCGGCGAAAGTTTGCGTGTCATCATGCCGAGCATTTTTGTAGATGTAGTGCCCAACCTCATGCGGAATTACCAATAGTTCAAAAGAGGGTAATGGTTGCGACCCCGGAGCAATATAGTCAAATTCGCTGTTCTCAAACCCTTGATAATTTTCATGCCTTCTTGCATAGCCGCCTCGACGTAAAAAATCAAATGCATCATTAACTTTTAAGGTGATGTGATCGTACCCAATGCCAATTAATAAGATGTTTTTGCTATAAGGAACATGATGGATGTGCGTTCTTCGGCTGAAGAAGGTGATTGGGATGATAGATCCCCCATCCAGCAAGTGCATAAATGGGAGCAAAGCCATGGTGGCCAACTTATCGGTTACAAGCAAAGCTTTTGTTTGCTGGCTCATCGCGTAGCTTCCACTTGCGTCGGTTTCCCAAGACCGTTGGCTGATGGCCTGTTGTAAAATTTCAACATCATCAGAAATGAGTCGAAAAACTGTGCGCATCAAGTGAAGCGGGGGTACGATGTTATTTTGAGCTCGGTCAGAATAGAAATTATCAATAATTTTGTAAACTGTTAGGTTAACAAACTGGTCGAGGCTAAAGGTGACAGACCAAAGATTTAAAAGCTGCTTGACTTCAAACTCTAAATCGTATGACCCTTCCCGCTCTTCCCCATTTTGAAATACCTGCCACCTTTCAGAGTCCAAATCTGACCAATTGACGAAAAAGTCTGAAAAAGCAGGCGAATCTTGTTTGTTTGAATCGCTAATGAGTTGACGAACCTGCTCAATTGATAGGGACTCAACCGAGGCGAGGGCATCCGTAACAAGCCGATAAGTTTTAGTAATTGAATCATAAATGCTAAAGAAGCGTGTAAACCATAATTTTGGATCATGAAAGTCATAGACGCTGTGCCATTGGGTGCGATCTTCACTCGAGGGTGCCATTTTTTTGTTCCTTTTGTCCAGTATTGCCATCAAACAAATTGAATCACTTGGGTAAGTTTCGAGATTATAGCCTATTTAAAATTGGGGCACGTGGCTCAACGGCCGTTGGAAGCGTTTTGGAAGCGCTTGGTTCGTATTATGAAAATCGTTATTCAAAACGCACAACGATTACAAAAAATTCTTGTAATCCTAATTTATAAACAAGGAGACTTACTATGAAGAAGCTATTTTTACCTATTTTAATTATTTTATCTTTTGCACTTGCCGCTTGTGGGGGTGGAACACCCACCCTCGAAGATGTGACCGATGTCGCCCAAGACGGACTTGACGCTGCCCAAGATGGACTTGACGCCGCCCAAGATGCGCTTGAGGATTCGACTGATGAAGAAGAACCCACATCAGAGCCGGAACCGGAACCAACTGAGGTGCCAGTGGAAGAACCGGCTGCAGAACCTGCCGATATTACTGGAAATTGGGAAGGCGATGTTGTGGAAGGTGGTTCAACGTACCTAGCCACAATATCCATTGATAGCTTGTCCGTAGGGTCGACCGGCACAAGCAATTACCCTTCATTCCCATGTGGTGGTTCGGTCACACTAACTGAAATTCGAGGGTCTGATTATATCTTTGAGGAAAAGATAGAAACGGGTAGTGGCTGCGTCGATGGTGGCCTTATTACGGCAGCGCTTAATGATGAAGGTCTACTTGATTGGACATGGGCTCCTCCGGGGAGTGAGTCTGCGACCGCTACCGGGACGCTAGCAAAAGTGGAAGCATCTTCTGCTATGGATGAAGCAGCTAGTGAGATGCGCTATACCATTGGTGAAGAGGTTACGGGTAACCTGGATAGCGGCAGTTCTGTGACATGGACGTTTACCGGTACCGCAGGCCAAGCAGTCAATATCAGTATTGTCAATGACGAAGCGATCGATGAAATTGACACAGCAATTGAAATTCTCCAAGTTGACCCAGCTGTATCGCTCACAGGTCAGGTTGATGCTCTCTTTGATGGGGAAGATGTGACAAACTTAGCAATCCCTGCTGATGGCGACTATCAAATTGTGATTATGAATATTGACTCGTTTGCTGGAGATTATGTGCTGACAAGCAGCTTAGTAGGGGCAGAAGAAGCCACGATCGAAGAGCCCATTACTGGCATGCAAGGAATGGTGGTCGACATTGCTAGCAGTGCACCGCTTGCTGGGGCACAGGTTTGTGTGCAGGGCACGGTGCAATGCGCTAGCGTAGGAGATAATGGTAGCTATTCGCTAAGCGAGTTAGCCACTGGAGATTTGGTTTTTGAAGTGAGTTTGGCGGATTATGATACGGCCGTTCAAACTATCACCCTTGCATCTGGCGAAACATTGACTCAAGATTTTGCTCTTGCTGCTTCTAGTCCGGTTCTCGCAGTATTGCCTGATGAGGTTGTGCTTCGCGGGGTGATATTTAATTTTCCAGGGTCTAAAAGGACAATTGCCGTTAATGACACATTTGAATTCTTAATTATCAACTCACAATTGAGCTTCCCTAACTACAACATCGGTCTGGGAGATTCAATTCTCTACTCAGGTATCAACTTTGACGAGATAGAAATACTCGTGCCTAAGCGGTCCGAAACAACTGTAGGCATAGCTGCAAATGCCGAACTAGAAGGTAAAATTTACTCAGTTACAGCAGTCGGAGATGTTAATGAATCACTAGCGCTTGATGACCAGATGGAAGTTGTCTTGTCTGACCCAGCTTCCAGCAGCCCCCCATATACTGTCAACTTTTATCGCGGTGAGGGCGAAGCGCGCACATTAGTTTCGTCTTTTACAATTGAGAAACAGCCATAACGTTTTGCAAAAATCTAATTCAGAAAGACCTCTGGCTAGGGCTAGGGGTCTTTTTGATTATGGAACAATATACCGCCAGCTGGGCCCCGTTTTTGCAAATGGCTCTAAAACCGTTAGCGAAACAAACTGACTGTTTGGCAGAGACACAACAAGCGCCGTGTCAGAAACCCCATTGAAATTATTGTCCCAGTGAATTTGTAAAGCGGCTTCATATGCTTGTTCTGGCTGGATGGCCCAGCCGATGATTTCTCCAAGCGATAGCTTTTCTGGTGAGTCGCCATCGGGATTGTCAAATAGCGGTTTATCCCAAAGTCCCGCAAAACGAGGCGCCGGTGCCGTTAATCCTGCTGGCGGCTCCGGTAATGCTTCGACCAAAATAGCGGGCGGAAGTAACGTCCAAGGCACAAAAATCTCGTCATGGGTTGATAGGAGTAAGATTTCTTGTGTATTGTCTAGCCAAAGCAACGTGCCGTTTTCAAATGTTTGAATATAAGCCGTGGTCGTTTCAGATGGGCCAGGGCAACTGCTGCTAAGCAGGGCGATAGATGGATAGCAATTGATGTCAATGAGTGCTGTGGTCACAACGGCCGTTTCTCCTGCCTCGTTGCTCGCTGTCAGCTCAAAGCGATATGGATACTGGGCCTGGGGCAAAATGTTGATCAATGCCTCACCACTTTCAGCCGTGAGGTTCATCACGGGCACCCCTTGATACGTTTGGTCGACAGGGATGCGCAGCCAACTGTTTGTTTTTGAGTCAAAAGCTAGCGGCCAAACCGTGACGACTGACGCATTGATCGTTTCCCAATAGAGCATTAAGGTGCTATTGCGCTCCACAGTTGAATGACTCAGGCTGAATGAGGCAAAGCTAATCGAGCTTGACTGAGTGGGTTGGTCGGTGGCTGTGGGTGTTGGTGAGGCCGTTTGAGGCACGTGCAGCACCTGCCCTGCAAAGATTAGATTGCTGCTACTGAGGCAGTTGTTAAGCATCAACGCCTCTATGGTTGTGTCACTCCACGCGGCAATTTTATTTAAATTATCACCAATCTGCACAACATAAGTGGGCCACTCTTCATTAGGCGTGCAGTCGTCTGGATTAGTCGCTGGCTCGTTCGTCGGAGGTAAAGCAGTTGGAATGGCGGTTGTGGGCAACACGGCCGTTTCTGAAATAACAGTCGTCGGTTCAGGCTCTTGGGTTGGATTCGGATCAGTAGGGTCTGGCAGCACAACTGGCTGGGTGGGAAATGGGAGTCGGGCTAACGGCGTTGGGGAGGCGTTGGTGCTGGGGGAGCAGCTTGTGATGAATACGGCCGTTAACAAAACAGCAAAAACGAACAGCTTACGCGGGCTATAGCTTAGCCAGCGTGTATTTAGATTTGACATGGAACTTCCTCTTTTTCTTCTTGTGGCGATACTGTCCATACCAAACCATAAATTGACCACTTATTCAGGATGTTTTTAATTTGAAAACCCTACGTTTGTTTGACGGTGGGTTTGGGAAACACCTCCCCTGTTATCCAAAAACGCTTCCAAATTTTCAAAACGCTTCCAAGCCAAATTATCGTGGAAGCGTTTTGGAAGCGTTTGTTCCTTACCATGAAAAACGTAATTCAAAAACGCACAAGGATTACAAAAAATCACTGT